>NZ_JADNJJ010000144.1:0-5947 GCF_015554865.1 Collinsella sp. D33t1_170424_A12
CTTGCTCTCGGTGGCACCGAGCAGCTCGATGAGCTCGTCGAGGACGATCTTCACGACGTTTTGTGCCGGGGAGAGCGACTCGAGCACCTCGGCGGTGAGGCAGCGCTCCTTCGTCTTGGCCACGAAATCCTTGACCACCTTGTAGTTGACGTCGGCCTCGAGCAGCGCCATGCGGATATCGCGCATGGCCGAGGTGATGTCTGCCTCGGTGAGCTTGCCCTTGCCGCGCAGGCGGTCGAAGGTGTCGTTCAGGCGGTCGGAAAGGCTGTTGAACATTGGTCATCCCCTTGGAGAGTCGAACATACTGCATAGAGCCGGTATCGCCGCGGTCTCGCAAGGCGAATCCGGCATGGAATCGGGCGCGGGCGAGCGCCGGGAACGCGCACGGGCCCGCGGGTCGCGCGGGCTACTCCTCGCCCACCAGCGCGCGGGCGAAGTCATCCGGGTCGAACTCCTGCAGGTCGCGCACCTGCTCGCCCACGCCCACGCGATAGATGGGCAGCTTGAGACGCGAGGCGACCGCCAGGGCGATGCCGCCCTTCGCCGTGCCGTCGAGCTTGGTCATGATGATGCCGTCCAGGCCCAGGGCATCGTTGAACTCGAGTGCCTGGTTCAGGCCGTTCTGCCCGGTGGCGGCATCGATGACGAGGACCACGTGCACGGCCATGGGTCCGCTCTTCATCTGCTCTGCGCGCTTGCGCGTCACCTTGACGACCTTGGCGAGCTCGCGCATGAGCTCGGGAGAGGTATGGAGGCGGCCGGCGGTGTCGATGAGCACGAGATCGCTGCCAAGACGGTCGGCTTCATCGAGGACGTCGTAGCACACGCTCGCGGGGTCGCTGCCGCGCTCGCGCTTCACCACGGGAACGCCGGCTCGGGTGCCCCACACATCGAGCTGCTCGATGGCGGCGGCACGGAAGGTATCGGCGCTGCCGATGACGACCTTCTTGCCGCGATAGACCATATCGCTGGCGATCTTGCCCACCGTGGTGGTCTTACCCGCGCCGTTGATTCCCACGAACAGCACGCAGCTGGGCGTATCGCGGAAGATATCGCCATCGGGGCGCACGAATACCTGGGAGAGGCGTTCGGAGAGCGCACGGCGGAGCTGGCGCGCGGTGCGCAGGTTCTTCCGTGCGGCCTCATCGCGAAGGTCATCGGTGACCTGCATGGCGATCTCGGCACCCATGTCCCCCATCACCAGCGTATCCTCAAGCGTCTCCCAAAAGTCTTCGTCGACCTCGCCGCCGAAGTAGAAAACCTCGTTCAGGGCCTCGCGGCTGCGCTCCAGTCCGCGCGACAAAGCATCAAAGAATCCCATTATGCGTTCACGACCTTTCCGGTTTCGCGATCAAGTTTCTGACTGACCACACGGCTCACGCCGTCGGCCTGCATGGACACTCCGTATAGCACGTCGGCCTCCTCCATCGTGCGGCGCTGATGTGAGACGACCAACAGCTGCGTGCTCTCGCGCAAGACGTTGATGGCGCCGATGAGCTTCGATAGATTCGAGTCATCCAGAGCCGCCTCGACCTCATCGAGGACATAGAAGGGAACCGTGCGCGTGCGGTAGACGGCGAAGAGCAGCGCGAGCGCCGTGAGGCTCTTCTCGCCACCGCTCATGAGCATCATCTTGGTGATGCGCTTGCCACGCGGCTGCGCGACGACCTCGATTCCCGTATCGGCGGGATGCTCGGGGTCGGTCATTTCGAGATGGGCCTGGCCACCCGGGAAGAGCATGGAGAAGACCTCGCGGAAGTTCTCATCCACTTTCTCGAACGTCACGAGGAACTGGCGACGCATCTTCCGATCGATGGCCGAGGTGATCTTCGTGAGCGCCTTGCGGGCGCTCTCGAGGTCGGCAAGCTGGGTCTCGACGTAATCGGCGCGCTCCTTCAAGCGCTCGTACTCCTCGAAGGCCACCTGGTTCACCGAACCGAGGTTGTTGATCTGGCGCGCCAGGGAAGCGAGTTCGCGCTCGGCCGCGGCACGGTCGGTGGGCGCGGGCAGCTGCAGCGCCTCCTCTAAAACCGTCTGGCCGTCGGCCGTGATCGACTGCACGGCGTTCTCGACTTGGACCTCGAGCTTTCCGCGGGCGACGCGGGCGTCGTTCACCTGCACGTTAGCAGCCTCGACCTCGGCTTTGGCACGCATGACCTCGGCTTTGGCATCCTCGATGGTCTTCTTGAGCGAAGCGGAATCGGCCTCCTCGAGGGAAGCCTGGTCGCGCAGGCGCGCCGCCCAGTCCATCGCGCGTTCGGAGAGCGCCTCGTAGCGGCTGTGCAGCGGGTCGACGCGCAGGCGCAGGACCTCGAGCGACCGCGACGCCTGCTCGGTGGCATTGATGCGCCGGTCGATGCCCTCGAGCCTGCGCTTGAGCTCGGGCTGCCTGCTCGAAAGGCTACGCAGGCGCTCCTTGGACTGCGCGAGCCTCACCTTGGCATCGGCGAGCTTGCCGGCGGCCTCGCTATCGTCGCGGCGAACGCGGTCCAGCTCGTCGGTCGCATCGGCGATCTGGGAGGCCAGGCCATCGAGTTCCGTGCGCGCGGCGTCGCGCTTCTCGGTCAGCTCGTCCACCTTCGGCTGCGCCGCGCGAACGGCCTCGGCGGCCTCCTCGCGACGGCGCTTGATCTGCTTCTGCTCGGCGAATGCCTGCGTGAGCGAATGCTCGAGGCGTCCCACCTCGGAAAGAACGGAGCTGCGCTCGCCATCGAGGCGCGCGATATCTCCCGCGCAGCCCGACTCGAGCGCGCGCGCGTCCTCAACGGCTTTAAGCGCCTCCTCGACCTGGGCGGAGGCTCGTTCGAGCACCGTTGCAAGATCGGGCTCCACGCCTTCGAGCTCGCGAATGCGGCGCTTGCGCTCGAGCGCGCCGCTCGTCTGGACGGCTCCCGATCCGATGCGGACCACGCCGCCATCGCGCACGCGGGCGCCGTCGGCGGTCACATACGTCACGCCGGGGAGCGAGGGGGCCGACAGGGCGTCGTCGATGGACTCGACGACGTAGTAACCGCCCAGCAGCGCTCCGACGACGCCGGCGAATCCATCGCGAACGGACAAGCGCTCCACCAGTCGGTAGCCCGCGGCATCGGGCATCGTAGGAGCGACGCGAAGATCGCGTGAGAGCACCACGGCCTCGCCCGTGGTCTTGGCCTCATCGATCGCGAACGACGAGATGCTTCGGAGCGAACGCCCGTCGTCGACGATGAACGCCTCGATGTCGGATGCGAGCAGTCGCTCGACGAGCGGCTCGAGCTCCACGGGGGCTTCGATCACGTCGCCCAGACGCGCCGCGATATCGCCCGAGCGCTGCTGGGCGATGCGCGAGACCAGCGGGGACGAATCGGACAGCTTCTCATCGAGCTTTTCGAGGCTTGCGAGCTCGGAACGGACCTCATCGAGCTTGCGGCGCGCCTCGCGCTCGCGATCACGCAGCCCCTGCAACGCAGCCTGTGCGCACTCGATGCCGGCGCGGGCCTCCTCGCGACGAGCACGAGCATCGGTCAGAAGCTCCTCGATTTCGTCGGCGCGCGAACGACGGCTCTCGAGGGAAGCCTGGACGTTTTCGATGTTGGAGTCGATCTGCTCGAGTCGAGAGGCGTACATGGAGTCCTCGATCTCTGCGTTGGACAGCGACTCCTTCACCTTTACCAGCGACAGCGAGGCCTCATCGATGGCGCGCTGGGCGTCTCGCTGCCCGCGGTTGAGGCGGGAGATGCGCTCGTCGAGCTCTACGCGACGCGCATGGAGCTCGTCAGCCGCCGGCAGGAAATCGTCGACGTCGCGCTGGGCGATATCGGCGGCGGCGCGCACCTCGTCGAGCTGGCGCTCGGTGTCCTCGAGCTCGGCGGCGACGCGGCGGCGCTGGTGCTCGGAACCGGAAAGGGTGCCGCGCATCTCGGAAAGGCGCGCGACCATGTTGCGGCCCTTCTCCTCGAGCAGGCGCATATCGGAGCCGATGCGGCCCACCACATCCTGCATATGGCGGCGGCGCTCGCCCAAGTCGCCCACGAACAGGCCCTTTTCTTCAAGCATGACCTGAAGCTTCTCGAGCTCGCGCTCCTTTTCGGCAACGCGGTAGCGGGCGAGCTCCAATGAGGCGGCGGCCTCGCGCGAAGCCGATTCGATATCCTGCCACTGCGCCTGCAGGCGGCGAAGCTCGTCTACCGCGAGCATCTGCGTAAGCTCGCGGGCGCGCGTGGAAAGATCCTTGTACTTTCGCGCGCGATCGACCTGGCGCTCGAGCGGTTTAAGCTGGCGGGAGATCTCGCGGTTGATATCGCGTGCACGGGTCAGATGCTCATCCATGGACGCGATCTTGCGCAGCGCGCGCTCCTTGCGGCGCTTATGCTTGGATATGCCCGCGGCCTCCTCGATGAGCGCGCGGCGCTCCTCCGGACGACTCTGCAGGATGGCGTCGAGCTTGCCCTGCGAGATGATGGAATGCGTCTCCTTGCCCAAGCCCGAATCATGCAGGATATCCTGGATATCCATAAGGCGGCAGGGGCTGTTGTTGATAAGGTACTCGCTCTCACCCGATCGGTACATGCGACGCGTGACGGCGACCTCGTTGAAGTCGACGGGCAGCATGTGGTCGCAGTTGTCCAAAACGAGCGTCACCTCGGCCACGCCCACGGGCTTGCGCGCAGAGGAGCCCGAGAAGATGACGTCCTCCATAGCCTGTCCGCGCAGCTGCTTGGCGCTCTGCTCGCCCAGGACCCAGAGGATGGCGTCGGAGATATTCGATTTTCCCGACCCGTTGGGACCCACGATCACGGTGAGACCGGGCTCGAACGTCATATGAGCCCGGTCGGCAAACGATTTGAACCCCTTGAGGGTGAGAGACTTGAGATACACGGGGCCTCGCTTATTTACCGGGCTTTTTCTTTAGGATAACGCCGTTGTGCGTGTAGCCCATGCGGTTGAGCGCGTCGAGGGCCGCTGCAGCCTCGGCCTCCTTCTTGGAGGAGCCCGTGCCGCGCCCGCGGCGAACGCCGTCGACGAACGCGACGGCCGTGAACGTGGGCTCGTGAGCGGGGCCATCGACGCCGATCAGCTTGTACGAAGGGGCCTCCATATGGTCTGCCTGCACACGCTCCTGCAGGTAGCTCTTGGGATTGGAAGGATGCTCGGCACGCTCGGTGGCCAGATGGGGCTTGAGCGTGCGCGCGATGAAATCGGCTGCGACCTGCCAGCCGCCATCGAGATACAGCGCGCCCACCAGGGCCTCGTACACGTTCTCGAGCGCGGAATGCAGGCCGCGGGCGCCGGTGCCCGTTTCGGAAGCGCCGAAGACGATGCACTCGTCGATGCCGCGCTCGAGCGCGACCTCGGAAAGCGTCATGCCCGAAACCAGGGATACCTTGAGGCGCGTGAGCTTGCCCTCGTCGAATCCCGGATAGGTGCGGAACAGCGACTCCGCTACCACCGCGCCCAAAATGGAATCGCCCAGGAACTCGAGACGCTCGTAGGATGCCGAAACCGGCTGGCCCTCGACGGCCGAGGGATGTGTGAGGGCGCTTTCGAGCAAGCTGCGGTCGCTAAAGGAATACCCGCAGATCTGCTCGGCGCGCGATGCTTTCTTGGCGATGGACACGAACGACTAAGCCTCCTGGGCGGACTCGATAGCCTCGATAGCATCGGCAACGGAGTTGATGCTCAGCAGCTTGTCCTCTTCGATCTCAAGGTCGAACTCGTCCTCCATGGCCGTTACGAGCTGCAGACGGTCAAGGGAATCGGCATCGAGGTCATCGAAGGACGTGGTCTCGGTGACCTCGTCGGCGTTGATCCCCAAAACGTCGCTGGCAATCTCGGCGACCTTCTCGAAAATCTCAGAGCGATCCATGAATGAGCTCCTTTCAGCTCGCGACAGGCCGCGCGGACGCCCTGCCGTATCGACAATCGGTTAGTAGTGTACCCGCTCGAGCAGGGCTGCTCAACACGAGGG
>NZ_JADNJJ010000145.1:0-13403 GCF_015554865.1 Collinsella sp. D33t1_170424_A12
GCCGCGCAGAAGATTGCGCAGCTGCTGGCCACCGGTAAGCCCAAGAACGACAAGGTGTACAACACCCCGGTCTACCGTTTCGACGTGGATGGCGAGGAGTGGGTCTCCATGGGCCTGGCCGGCCATATCCTGGCGCCGGACTTCCCCGACGAGATTCTCTTCGACAAGAGCGAGGGCTGGTACTCGCTGACCGAGGACGGCGAGGTGCTGCCTGCCGCGGTGCCCGACGGCCTGGCCCGCCCGCCCTACGACACCAAGCGGCGTCCCTTCCTGGCCAACGGCATCAACATCAAGGGGTGGAAGGTCGAGAGCCTGCCATATCTCACCTGGGCGCCCGTCATCAAGAACCCCGCGGAGAAAGAGATCATCCGCGTTCTCAAGAACCTGGCTAAGAAGGCCGATTCCGTCGTGATCGCAACGGACTTCGACCGCGAGGGCGAGCTTATCGGTTCCGATGCGCTCTCCTGCGTACGCGAGGTCGCACCCGACGTCCCCGTAAGCCGTGCGCGCTATTCGGCGCTCATCAAGGGCGAGGTGACCGAGGCGTTCAACAACCTGGTCGAGCTCGACCAGAACCTGGCCGACGCTGGCGAGAGCCGCCAGTACATCGACCTCATCTGGGGCGCGGTTCTCACGCGCTACCTCACGCTCGCCAAGTTCGGCGGTTTCGGCAACGTGCGTTCGGCCGGTCGCGTCCAGACGCCCACGCTCGCCCTGGTGGTCGAGCGCGAACGCGAGCGCATGGCGTTCGTGCCCGAGGATTACTGGCAGATTCGCGGCCTTGCCTGCGCCTCCGAGCAGGAGTTCAAGATCGGGCACGCCACGGCGCGCTTCACCGATAAGGAGGCGGCCGAGACGGCATACGGGCACGTGGCCGAGGCGACTGCCGGCACCGTGACCGATATCGCCCGGCGCTCGCGCAAGCAGCCGCCGCCCGTCCCGTTCAACACCACGGCGCTGCAGGCCGCTGCCGCATCCGAGGGTATCAGCCCGGCGCGCACCATGCGCATCGCCGAGAGCCTCTACATGAGCGGTTTCATCTCCTACCCACGCGTCGACAACACGGTGTATCCCAAGTCGCTCGACTTGGAGCGCATCGTCAACGGGCTGGCTGCCAACTCGCCGGCGCTGGCGCCCGTGTGCAAGAAGGTGCTTGCCGGCCCCATGCAGCCCACGCGCGGCAAGGTGGAGACGACCGACCATCCGCCCATCCATCCTACGGGCCAGGGCGACCCCACCACGCTCGACGGCGGCCAGCTCAAGCTCTACAACCTCATCGCGCGCCGCTTCCTGGCAACGCTCATGGGGCCCGCGACCATCGAGAACACCAAGCTGTCCATCGATGTGGCCGGCGAGCCCTTCACCGCCAGCGGCGACGTGCTGGTCGATGCCGGTTTCCGCGAGGCGTATCCCTACGGACTCAAGCGCGATGAGCAGCTTCCCGCGCTCGAGGCGGGCGACACCGTGGACGTGCACGATATCAAGCTCGAGGCCAAGCAGACCGAGCCGCCCGCGCGCTATAGCCAGGGCAAGCTCGTCCAAGAGATGGAGAAACGCGGCCTCGGCACCAAGTCCACGCGCGCGAGTATCATCGAGCGCCTGTACACGGTGCGCTATCTCAAGAACGACCCGATCGAGCCCAGCCAGCTGGGCATGGCCATCATCGACGCGCTGTCGCAGTTCGCGCCGCGCATCACCACGCCCGAGATGACCGCCGAGCTCGATGCCGACATGACGCACGTGGCCGAGGGTGCCGACACGCAGGAGCACGTTGTGGACCATTCCCGCGCGCTGCTTGCCGGCATGCTCGATGCGCTCATCGAGCACAAGGACGACCTGGGCGAGGCCATTTCTGACGCCGTCACCGCCGACGCCCGCGTGGGCGCTTGTCCCAAGTGCGGCAAGGACCTGGTCATGAAGACGAGCGCCAAGACCCGCGGCAGCTTTATCGGCTGTATGGGCTGGCCCGACTGCGACGTGACCTATCCGGTCCCGAGCGGCGTGAAGGTGAGCCCGCTCGAGGGCGAAGCGGCTGTGTGTGAGCACTGCGGTGCGCCGCGCATCAAGTGCCAGCCGTTCCGCCAGAAGGCGTATGAGCAGTGCGTGAACCCCGTGTGCCCCACTAACTACGAGCCCGATCTCAAGGTGGGCGAGTGCCGTGTGTGCGCCGAGGCGGGCCGCCATGGCGACCTCATCGCCCATAAGAGCGAGAAGAGCGGCAAGCGTTTCATCCGCTGTACCAACTACGACGACTGCGGCGTGAGCTATCCCCTGCCCGCCCGCGGCAAGCTCTCCGCAACCGGCGAGGTCTGCGAGCACTGCGGCGCACCCGTGGTGGTTGTCGAGACCGCCCGCGGTCCATGGCGCATCTGCGTGAATATGGACTGCCCGGGTAAGGAGAAGAAGGAGAAACCCGCCCGCGGCAAGGCTTCGGCGGCGAAGTCGACCACGAAAAAGGCTGCTACGGCGAAGAAGCCCGCCGCGAAGAAGCCGGCTGCGAAGAAGGCTGCGGCGAAGAAGCCCGCCGCGAAGAAGGCTGCGGCGGAGAAGCCCGCTGCGGAGTAGGATCACTGCGGGGAAGCCGGTTGCGGCGACGGCCCGCGGTGAGGAACCGGCTGCGGCGTCGCGGCGGTTACGTATGGTTGTTGCCACTTTTCAAGTTGTGCGTATGGTTTTGTGCCGCTTTGAGAGTCTTGAACAGCACAAAGCCATACGCACAACGCCCCCGCCATACGCACAACGCCCCCGCCATACGCACAACGCCCCCGCCATACGCACAACGCTAGGCCGTGTATGCGAGGTTGGGGCGCGCGCCAGGCGGAATGGACGCAGCGGCTGCTGTGCGAGGTACTGACCACGGACTGAAAGCCGCCGTTCACGGATCGGTAACAGCCGTTTACGGAATAATTCTGGGCTTGATTTCATTTGATGTCGCTTTGAGCTGTGGTGTTAGGCGGTCTCGATTTGCTTGTTGGAGAATTGTTCGGCAAGCGTTTGCTATGGTGCCCGCTGGAAGGAGGTCGGGCATGGGCAGAAGAGGCCAGAAGATCGCTAGTCGGATTTTAGACGGGGCGGAGGCAGAGGGTCGATTTGCATTTGCGATCGAGCGGTTCGAAGCACGATCGCTTCAACGTGCCTGCGCAGCGGGTGAAGCCGTCGAGGTTTCCCGAGGCTATTTTGCTCGAGTGCGCTATCACGACGGCCTTCCGCGGCGGGCGCGTGCGATGCATCTGATACGTGCGGTTGCCCGCAAGCACCCGAGCTGGGTGTTCGCATCTTTTTCGGCTGCCTTGGTCTATGGCCTGCAGGTTTCCAACGGGTTGACCGACGTTGTTCATCTCGCGATGAGCGAGTGCGAGAACCGGTCTGTTGGAGACGGGCGGTTTCATTGCCATCTGGTGAGGGACGCTTCGTTCGTGACGGTTGCGGGCATACGTGTGACGCCTCTTAAGACAACGCTGCTCGACTGCCTGTGCCAGGCGAATTTTTCCCAGGGTCTGGCGATTGCCGATTCAGCGCTCCATTGGCGCCTGGTCGATGCGGACGGCCTGCGAGAGCATGTCGAGCGTTCGGGTTTCCGGCGTAAGGGGATCCGGACGGCTCGACGGGTGCTGCGATGGATGGACGGCAGGAGCGATAACGGCGGGGAGTCGATGGCGCGAGCGGTTATGATCGAGCTGGGATTTCAGCTGCCTGAGCTTCAGGTCGAGGTTGCCGATCCGTTGACCCCGGGCGGAATGTGGCGGGTCGATTTCTGCTGGCGCCTTCCAGATGGAAGGGTGGTGATCGGCGAGTTGGACGGCGGCGGCAAGTATCTGGCTGACGGCGAGGGCGCTGCCGAGGCGCTGGATCACATGAGGCGGGAGCGCTTGAGGGAGTCGCGCCTGAACCTTACGGGGGCGATGGTGATCAGGTTTTCATTCGAGCAGGCGATGGATCGGGCATATATGGAACGCTTGCTTACGAACGCCGGAGTCCCCCGCCGCGTGGATGCGTGCCTTTGAGGGCCTTTGCGGGGTTTTGTGCGGGGAGAAAAAGGGTCGCGGTATGATGGAGTCTGAAAAAGCAGGTGCAAGGAGGGTGCCGGAGTGGCTCGAGGTTTGTTTATCACCGTGGAGGGCGTGGACGGCTGCGGAAAAACGACGCAGGCGGCGCGTATCGCCGCAGCGCTCGAGGCGTCGGGCCACGATGTGCTGCGTCTGCGGGAGCCGGGCGGCGTCGCCATCTCGGAGAAGATTCGCGGCATCCTGCTCGATCCCGCGCACGGCGAGATGGGTGACGCCTGCGAGCTGCTCTTATATGAAGCTGCCCGTGCTCAACTGGTGCATGAGGTGATCGCTCCGGCGCTGGCGGCGGGCAAGACCGTGGTGTGCGACCGCTTCTATGATTCGACGACGGCATATCAGGCGTATGCCAACGGATTCGACCTCGAATCGGTTAAGCGTGCGAACGCGTTGGCCGTGGGGGAGTGTCGACCGGACGTGACGCTCGTGTTCGACGTCGATGTCGATGTGGCGGCGGCTCGCAGGCACGGCCGGGATGCGGCCGATCGCCTGGAGCTCAAGGGGCTCGAGTACCAGCGTCGCGTGGCGCGCGGCTTTCGTGCGATCGCAGCGGAGGAGCCGCGGCGCGTGCGCGTTGTGGACGCATCGCGCGGCATCGATGAAGTGTTCGCATCCGCCTGGCAGGTGGTGGTTTCGTGCGTAGAGCGCTAGCGGTGTGTTAGCGCGCGTGCCGAGGGATATGGACGAGAGGAGTGGGGCGGCAGATGGCGAACGAGATAATCGCGGAGCGCTCATTGCTGGCGCGGCTGGAGACGCAGCCGCGCGTACGCGACTTTTTGGCGCAGGCGGTGGCGACGGGCCGGGTGAGCCACGCGTATCTGTTTTTGGGCGCGCCGGGGTCGGGCAAGCTCGATGCCGCCTGGGCGCTCGCGCAGCAGCTCATATGCGAGAATGGCGGATGCGGGTCATGCGATGCGTGCGTTCGCGTGGCACGGCAGACCCATCCCGACGTTCACTACTTTTCGCCCGAGTCGGCCGTAGGCTACCTGATCGACCAGGTGCGCGCGCTGCTAGCCGAGGTCTCGCTGTCGCCCATTCGTTCCAGGCGCAAGGTCTACATCATTGACCGTGCAGAGCAGTTGCGCGCGAATACCGCCAACGCGCTGCTCAAAACGCTTGAGGAGCCGCCGGCGAACGTGGTGTTCATCCTGCTCGGTCCCAGTGCCGATATGATCTTGCCCACCATCGTGTCCCGCTGCCAGTGCGTTCCGTTTCGTACGGTGCCGCAAGCGCGTTCGGCGGAGCTCGTCGAGCGCGCCACGGGCGTCTCGCCCGAGCGCGCCCGCATGGCTGTCGCGGTGGCAGGCAGTCCGGCGCGGGCAGCGGAGTTCCTCAAAAGCGCTGAACGGCAGGAGGTTCGTCGCGCGATGCTTCGTCAGGTCGACTACCTTGCTCGTGCGGATGAAGCGGATATCCTCACGTCGATCAAAGACCTTATGGCCGTGATCAAGGCGCCGCTCGACGAGGTAAAGTCTACGCAGCAAGCCGTGCTCGATCGCGATTCCGAGTACCTTACGCGTGGAGCATTAAAGCAGCTCGAAGACCGTTTCAAGCGCGAGCTATCCCATCGGGAGCGTTCGGGTATCATGGAAGCGCTGGCGTGCGTTCGCTCGCTTTTGCGCGACGCCCTGCTGCGCTTGCAGGGCGTGGACGAGCCCATCGTGAACGAGGATGTTTCGGAGATGGTCGATCGTCTTTGCGCGACCGCGACCGTTGCCGGCGTCACCGCGGCGCTCGATGTGGTGGCGCAAACCGAGCGGCGTCTCGCTCGCAACGTAACCCCTCAGCTGGCCCTCGAGGTCATGCTCCTCGATATAAGGAAGGCCCTTACATGCCCATAGTTGTTCCTGTTAAATTCGCGTTCGCCTCGCGCGAGCTGTGGTTCGATCCGCAGCGCCTCGATATCCTCGCGGGCGATCACGCTATCTGCTCTACCGAGCGCGGTACCGAGATCGGCTTGGTCACGGCCGATCCCTTCGAGGTCCCCGCGTCGGAGCTTGCGGCGCCGCTCAAGCCCGTGCTGCGCGTCGCCACCGACGATGACCTCGATCACGCCGACGAGCTTGCCGATCGTGGCGAGGACGCGATGCATGATTTCCGCCGACTTGTTGAGCGAAACGGCCTCGATATGAAGCCGGTCGCCGTCGAGTATCTGTTTGGCGGCGAGAAGGCCGTCTTCTATTTCGCAGCCGAGGACCGCGTCGACTTCCGTCAGCTCGTCCGCGATCTGTCGAGCTTCTTCCATGTGCGTGTTGATATGCGCCAGATCGGCGTGCGCGACGAGACGCGCTTGGTGGGCGGCTACGCCACCTGCGGCCAGGAGCTGTGCTGCGCGCGTTTTGGCGGCCAGTTCGAGCCGGTGTCCATTCGCATGGCGAAGGAGCAGGACCTTCCGCTCAACTCGTCTAAGATCTCGGGCGTGTGCGGCCGTCTTATGTGCTGCCTGCGCTACGAGTTCGAAGCATATAAGGACTTCAAGTCCCGTGCCCCGAAGAAGAAGGCGCTTATCGATACGCCGCTGGGCAAGGCCAAGGTGCAGGAGTACAACACGCCCCGCGAGGAGCTTGTCCTGCGTCTGGAGAACGGCAAGGTCTTTCGCGTGAACCTCGCGGACATGACATGCTCGGAGGGCTGCAAGAAGAAGGCGAGCGAACAGGGTTGCTCGTGCCGTCCCGACTGCGTGACGCGCGATGTGCTCGAGCGCATCGAGTCGCCCGATATCGCGTTGGCGCTGCTCGAGCTCGATCGCGAGAACGGTGTGGACGTGGGGGATGGCCTCGATCGCGCCGACCGTATCGCCGCCAGCGGTCCGACGCCGCGCCGTCGCCGTATGCGCGACGAGGAGGCGGCAAAGTTTGGCGGTAAGGGCTCCGCGAACCCGAAGGCCGCTCGCTCCGGTGTCGCCAAACAGGACGATTCCGAGCAGGTCGCCGCGCCGTCGCGCCGCCGTCGGCGCCGTCCGGCTTCGGCCGAGGCCGCCGACGCCGCGCAGCAGAACGGTTCGCGCCGTGCCGCCCAGGGTGCCCAGCAGGAGGGCGCGCCGTCTTCGTCGCGCCGTCGTCGCAGGCACCTGACGGGCGAAGAGCGCGATGCCGCCTTCCTCAGCGCCGCGCGGGCCGAGCAGAAGCGCGCCGCTAGCGAGGCCGCGCCTAAGGCGGGCGAGCAGGAGGCGTCGGCGGGCAATCGCTCGCGTCGTCGCCATACCTCCAAGAAGCCCGAGGTGGCTTCCGTGGCCGAGCAGGTCTCCGGTGGGGACGTCAAGGTCACGCGCCGTCGTCCCGGCGATGGCGGTGGCCAAGCTGCGGAGAAGCGCGCGGCTGGCAAGCCTGCAGCCGAGGGTTCTGCCGAGGGCGCGCCCAAGAAGCGCCGTCGCCGCAGGTCTCGAAAGCCCAAGCAGGGCGGTGGCGAGCAGCCCAATTCCGGCGCTTCGCACGAGTAAGACTTCAGGGCGAAAACCCTGAATGGCTCCGGCGAATACGGGGTATAACAGCAGAACACGGGCCCTCTCTTGTTTGCGTACGGGAGAGGGCTGTTTCTTTTGACTGCAATATCACAAGGGGAGCATGGAGCGCTGGACGAAGCGTTGCATGGGGCTTGCGGGGCTTCGGAAGAGGCGGTGCATGGGGCCTGCGGCGGCCTGGGCGAAGCGGCGCGCGGCCCGATGGCAGGGCGCCTGGCGTCGGTGCTCAACTGGTTGGGCGCGCAGACGCTCGAGGCCCTGTCGCCCACGCGTTGCGCGGGCTGCGAGGCGCCGGGACAGCTTGTCTGCAGCGGCTGCCTCGAGCGTTTGGAGCTGATCGACCCTGCTTGGGCGTGCGCGAGATGCGGCGCGCCGTTTGGCAGGATGCTGTGCACCGAATGCTATGGCCGGACGATGGCGACGGATCGGTGCTTGGCGGTGGCGGTGTTTCAAGACCCGCTTGCCCGTATGATCCGCATGTACAAGGACGCGGGGGAGCGGCGGTTGGCGGAGCCTTTTGCCGAGATGCTGTACGACGCCGCGCTGCATGCGCAGGCCGAGGATGCCGAGCGCTTCAGCGGCTTGCTCGCAAGAGCAGACGCCTTGGTGTTCGTGCCCGCTACGGCGCGCGCGTTTCGCCGCCGCGGTTTCGACCATATGGAGGCCATCGCCCGCGTTTTGGCCGAGCTGTCCGGGGTGCCCGTGCTTGATGCCCTGGTGAAGCACGGAGCGGGGGACCAGCGTGCATGGGGCAGGTTGGAGCGCCTGATGCACTCGCACGGCGCGTACGAGGTGGTGCCCGATGCGTTCGGGGCCCTCGCCGGTGCGCGCGTGCTGCTGCTGGATGACGTGATCACTACGGGCGCCACCGTGACGGCGGCAGCGGCGGTTCTGCGCGATGCGGGTGCCGACGGCGTCGATGCCCTCGCGCTCGCGCGCGTCATGGGGCCGGGCGCGGGATGAGCCATGCCCGTGCGCATGCGAGGGGCTCGGTGGTCGTTTGCGCGGCTCGCGGGCAATGCCGGCCGCCGTTTCCTCGTGCGCGGCAGTTGGTTGAAGCGCATGCTTTAGCCTGCGGAAATGCGGTGCATGCCTATGGCATCTCCGCGATCTCCTGCTATAATGCCCCTCGTTCCTTCCAGGCTGTGGTTGCGGCGGGGCCTTCGGCGCTCCTCCTAGTCCATGACAGACGCGGTCAAAGGGATCCACGTAAGCCGCGGCGTGCGCGCCAAGGCGATCATGGCGCGTCCTAGAAGTAAGACGTACCGTCCGGTCTATTCTTTCGAGGCAATAGGTGCCTCACGGGCGAGCGGGTTAGTCGTGATGCCGTTGCGGCGGCTGAGCAAACGCCCCGGTGCGCAAGTGTGGGGTCAAATACCAGGTCAGCTGGGGGAACAGTGGCGACGCTCGCCGGCCGTGCGGCCCGTAGGCGTCGTCTTTCATAACAAGACGCGCTTGCCGATGCGGGGGGATTTGGGAATGATCAAGGGACACGCGCGCCGTACGGCGCATCATGCGATGTGCGTGCTGGCGGCCGCGGCCACGCTGGGCCTTACCGGGTGCACGCTGCTCACCCCGTCCCGTTCCGAGCTGCCTCCGCGTCAGCTCCATGCGCAGGTATCCGAGCCCGCTATCGGCGCCTCGGGCGTGCTGCGCGTGGCCATCGATGCGAGCGATGCCCCCCAGTCCATGATCGATGGGCAGGGCAAGATGGTCGGCTATGCCGTCGATGTCGCGCATGCGCTGGGCGACCGCCTGGGCCTGCGCGTAGAGTTCGTCACCGACGTACGTCCGGATAAAGTGGGGTCGCCGCGCACCGCCGATATCTATATCGGCGCCCACGAGGATGACGAGGACGACGCGGTCACGGTAGTGGCCCCCTATCTCGAAAGTGCCCCCGCCCTTTTCGCCAAGACCATGGCGGGCAAGGCTTCCCCGCTCTCGTCTTCCGTCGATGATCTTGAGGGCGCGACGGTGGGCGTGCAGTCTTCCTCCGCGGCGCAGGATATGCTCTCCTCCCTGGGGACGAGCGCCGAGCAGAAGACGTATGCCAATGTGAACGAATGCCTCAGCGCCCTCGATAAGGGCGAGGTTGATTTCGTGGCCTGCGATGCCACGGCCGGTGCCTACCTCTCCCGTGCGTACGGCGACATCGTGTTCGCGGGCGCGCTCGACGAATCTGATAGCTACGGTATCGCCGTGAAGGCGCGCAACGAGGAGCTTCGCGAGGCGATCGTCGACGCGCTCGACGAGATCGAGGCCGACGGCACGCTCGATGCCATCCATACGGCGTGGTACGGCACCATGCCGGTGGGTATCGGGGAATCGCTCGTCGCCGGGCTCTCCGCGCGTCCATCCAAGCTTCCTGCTCCCGACTCGGGCGCGGACGATGACGCGCCGGTCGACGATGAGGGGGAGGACGCCGGCGCGCTTTCGATATCGGGCAACCTCAACGCGCTGTCCGAGTAGGTCGCACGGCTTCAGGGCTCCATACCGCAAGCGCTCGCTCAGAGCGCGCTCGCTTCGGTATGCGGCGGTATGTACTTCGTTAGCGGACGACCCCATCTTTTCCTATGAAGGTGCATAAAAGTGGGTACAACCTAATCACGAAGTCATATCCCCGGATAGATTGGAGTCACGTATGGATATCAAGGTTACGGGTCGCAAGACCACGGTTACCGATGCTCTGCGTGCTCACGTCGACGAGAAGATCGGCGAAGCCTGCAAGGTGTTCGATATCGAGCCCATGTCGGTCGATGTTGTCCTTCGTTACGAGAAGAATCCGTCCAACCCCAGCCCCGCTATCGTCGAGGCTACCGTTCGCGTGCGCGGCTCGGTCATTCGCGTTGCGGAGCATGGCACCGATATGTACGCCGCGATCGATCTGGCTGCCGACAAGGTGACGCGCCAGCTCCGCAAGTTCAAGACCAAGGTCGTCGACAACCGCCAGAGCGGCCCCAGCGCTGCAGACGTGGTGCCCGTGCCGCGCGTCGAGGACCTCGCAGACCTGCTGATTCCCGAGGAGGAAGAGGACGGCCAGCTCGTACGCGAGAAATTCATCGAGCTCGTGCCCATGTCCGAGGAGCAGGCCCTCGTCCAGACCGATCTTCTGGGTCATGACTTCTACGTGTTCGAAGACGCCGCGACCGGCATGGTGAATGTGGTGTATCACCGTAAGAATGGTGGATACGGCATCATCAAGCCCAAGTTCGAGGTGCCCACCGAGTAAAATGCCAGTAGGTGCATGAATAGGATGGCGGCCATCCCGTGCGGGGTGGCCGCCATCTTTCGTATGGAAAGGCGTTCATGAACACTTCTACTCTTTCAGCATGCCGCAACCCGCACTGTCGTATCGTCGTCGATACGTGCTCCGACCTCACGCCCGAGGTGGCCGCCACGCTCGACGTCGATATCCTGGGCTTCCCCTATATCCTCGATGGCGTCGAGTACACGGATGACATCTGGGCCTCGATCACGCCCAAGGAGTTCTACGATAAGCTGCGCGCCGGCGTTCGCGCATCCACCTCGGCCGTCTCGCTCGGCCGCTATATCGAGTACTTCACCCAGTGCGCCGAAGAGGGCACCCCTACGGTGTACCTGTGCTTCACCAGCGCCCTCTCTTCGAGCTACAATTCGGCGCTTCACGCCGCCGAGGAAGTCATGAAGGCGCATCCGGGCTTCGAGCTCTACGTGGTCGATAACAGCCTGCCTTGCGCCTGCGGAGAGCTGCTCGCCCTCGAAGCCGTGCGCCAGCGCTCGGCCGGCTTGTCCGCCGAGGAGCTCGCTGCCTGGGCGAACGAGGCCAAGCGCTACGTCCACGGCTACTTCACGCTCGAGAGTCTCGATGCGCTGGCCGCTGGCGGCCGCATCCCGCCCGCGGCGGCGCAGCTCTCCAGCAAGCTCGACATCAAGCCCGACCTCTCTTTCGATCTTTCGGGCTCGCTGTCGCTGCTGGGCGTGAGCCGCGGTCGCAAGAAGGCGCTCAAGTCGCTGGTCAAGTCGTTTAACGAGAACCGCGTGGTCGACCCGAGCCTTCCCATCGCCATCGTGTCGTCGGACGCCGAGAAAGACGCCGACTGGCTCGAGGCGGCCATTCGCAAGGAGGAGGGGTGCGAGGGCATCACCGTCCTGCGCGGTTCGGTGGGCACGGCCATCGGCGCGCACGTGGGACCCGGTATGGTGGGCGTCGCGTTCTGGGGCGGCGACCGCGCCGAGAAGATCTCGCTGTCCGACCGCATCGCCAGGCGCGTCCGCAACGCATAGGCGTCCCGCGCGTCCTACCGCCTGCAATCAACCAACTAGTAAGGAGAAGATATGTCCAACCACAACACCAAGGTCGCCTTCATCGGCACCGGCATCATGGGTGCTCCCATCGCCGGCCACATCCTGGATGCCGGCTATGAGCTGAGCGTCTACAACCGCACGCCGGGTAAGGCGCAGCCCCTCGTGGACCGCGGTGCCGTATGGGCCGAGACCCCGGCCCTGGCCGTCGAAGACGCCGACGTGATCTTTACCATGGTGGGCTACCCGCAAGACGTCGAGGAGCTTTACCTCGCCGGCGACGGCCTGCTGGCCTGCGCAAAGCCGGGCGCCTACCTCATCGACCTCACCACGAGCTCGCCCGAGCTCGCACGCGATATCGCCGAGGCGGCCGAGGTGAGCGGCAAGCACGCGTTCGACTGCCCGGTCACGGGCGGCGAGTCCGGTGCCATCGCCGGCATGCTCACGGCTATCATCGGCGCCACCGAGCACGACATCGAACCGGTCCGCCCGCTGCTCGAGACCTTCGCTGCCAACCTCTTCTGCTTCGGCGGCGCCGGCAAGGGCCAGGCCGCCAAGCTCGCGAACCAGGTCGCCCTGGGCGCTTCGATGGTCGGCATGGCAGACGCCCTGGCGCTCGCCCAGCAGTGCGGTCTCGACCTGGAGCAGACGCGGCAGATGATCTGCGGCGGCACCGGCAAGTCCGGCGTTATGGAGCAGCTCGCTCCCAAGGCGCTCGACGGCGACTACAAGCCGGGCTTCATGGTCGAGCATTTCATCAAGGACCTGGGCCTGGCGCTGCAGGTTGCCGAGGAGAAGGAGATCGCCCTTCCCGGCGCAGATACCGCCTTCACCCTCTACGACATGCTCGACGCCATCGGCGGAGCGCGCATGGGCACGCAGGCCATCACCTTGCTGTACCAGGAGGAGGCCGATGCCGTAGCTGCAGGTCTTGACTGGTCGCTTTACACGAACGCTCACGAGGAGGATGGCTGCGGTTGCGGTTGCGACCATGACCATGGCCACGAGCACGAGTGTGCCTGCGGCCACGATCACGACGACGACCACGAGTGCTGCTGCGGCGGCCACGGCCACGATGACGACCACGAGTGCTGTGGTGGCCACGGCGATGGCTGCTGCCATCACGGGGAGTAGCCGTCTATGTCGGGATTCTCGTTTATCGTGCTGTCGGCCCTGCTCTTCGTGTTCTTCGCGTACCTGGGCGTCCAGGTGGGCGCCTGGGCGGGTGAAAAGGCCGTCACCAGCGGTGACTACTGGAAGATGAACGCCATCGCGGTGGGCATCGCCGTGCTGTTCACCATGCTGCTTGCTCCGCTTCCGCTGCTCTATTCCGCGATCATCGGCATGCTCGCCGGCGCCATCGTGGGCCTCAAGCTCGCCTTCGGCGAGTCCGTGGGCCCGTGGAAGGTGCTCGATCGCTTCCTGAACGTCAACCGCCAGCATCGTCGCACCGCGGCCGCCGGGACCGGCGAGGAGCGCCGCGCACGCCGCAAGGCGGGGGAGAAGGCGCCCGACCTCATTTCGGTGAACAACGACAAGAAGGATTCGAGGTAATCGTATGGCAGAGCAGAAAGAACGTGAGCTGAGCGCCGAGGAGG
>NZ_JADNJJ010000146.1:0-9250 GCF_015554865.1 Collinsella sp. D33t1_170424_A12
ATGCCGTCGTTGGCCAGGATGAGCTGAACGTCGGTGTAGCCGTTCTTCGCGGCGCGATCGATGATCTGCTTGAGCTGATCGGCCGAAAAGTACTTGCGACCGGCGTCGATCGAGAAGATGCTGTGCACCCCCTCTGCCGCCATAGCGCGCGCCGGCAGGGCCGCCATGCAGACCGCTGCAAGCGCAACGGCGGCGACACCTGCAAGCACGCGCTTGATGCGTAGCTTGACCTTGTCCACGTTTCTCTCCCATCTCTAGGATGAATAATGCCTTTCAATGGTAGCCCATAGCAGGAGAAACGTACATATATGTAATACCAGTGGGCGAATTCACTGGGCGAACCGCAGCAAGGTGCGTTCATCACCGCCTACGAAGCAAGGGTCCTTCGCCCTAGCGCTTCTTCTTAGGCCGCGGTTTAGGACGCTTGCGCTCGCTCGGCGAAGCCTCCTTCGGCTCGGGCTTGCCCAGGAGCGCCTGCATGCGCGTCCGATTGCCGCGATGGTTCATGCGGAAGATGCCGGCACCCATAAGACCCGCCACCACGATCACCAAGATCCAGAACAGCTGGCTGCCCAGCTGCGACATAACCTGATCCATCAGGCTCCCTTCATCGATCGAAGCGGAGTCCGCGGACAAACCGCCGCGCCCCGCACTCACAGCGCATCAGTATATAGCGCCCGCACGGCCAACCGCGCTCTATACGCGAAAGGCCCGCTCCCCTCTCGGGGAACGGGCCCTCTCTCAGCCTATGGCGTGGGCAGCCGTATTACTCCTCGTAGGAGTTGTGGCCGTTGGGATCCTCGGGGCTATCGCCGTCGTCCTGGTCGACCAGCTGGTTGAGCAGCTCATCGATGGAGGCCATATCCTCGTTGATGATTCCGCCATTGCCGGCATCCTTGCCGGAAGCGCTCGGAGCGCCGCCGATCATCTCCTCATCGGAGTCGTAGTGATGACGCGGAGCGCTGGTGCCCAGCAGGATATCGTCGGGGCCGTCGGGGCTGAAGACCATCTGCAGCAGCTGCGAGAGATCCTCTTCGTCGGCCACGTCCTCGGTGTTATCGAGGATGTACAGGAGGTTATGCGCCTCCAGGCCGTCGCGCAGCTCCTCGATCGCCTTGGCGCCGATGCCGTCGATGCGGAGCAGGTCCTCCTCGGACTTGCCCACCAGGTCGCCGACGGTCTCGATGCCGACCTCGCTGAACTTGTTGGTCCAGCGCTGGGACACGCCCAGGTCGTCGAACAGATACAGGCGCGCATCCTCAGCGGAGATGGTGCGGCCGTTACGGGTGAACGAGCCGTCGCCCGAACCGTAATCGTCGTAGCCGCTCCAGTCGAGCTGCTGCGGCAGCTGCTCGTCGAGCTCCTTGAGCTCCTCGGGTGCCCACTCGGGCAGAGCCTTGGAGTTGCCGGCGGTGGCGCCGCCCACGGTCACGTAGCCGTCGGAGGTGCGATAGGTCAGCGCGGCATCGGAGTAGGGCTTCAGGCCGGTACCGACCGGAATCTTCTTACCCACGATGACGTTGGACTTGAGGTCGAGCAGGTGGTCGACCTTGCCCTCGATAGCGGCCTCGGTGAGGACGCCCGCGGTACGGATGAACGACGCGGAGGACAGCCAGGAGTCGATGGAGGAAGCGACCTTGAGCGTACCCAGGATCGCGGGCTCGGCCGCGGGGGTGGCGCCGCCGCGACGGGCGATGCGGTCGACCTCGTCGGCGAACTCATAGCGATCGACGTACTGGCCCAGCAGGTAGTTGGAGTCACCGGGGTTGGTGATCTGAACGCGGCGCAGCATCTGACGGGCGATAACCTCGATGTGCTTGTCGTTCAGGTCGACGCCCTGGCTGGTGTAGACGTCCTTGACGTTCTCGACGAACGTGTGCATCGTGCTCTCGATATCCGTGAGCTTGCGCAGGTTGCGGAAGTTCACGAAGCCCTTGGTGATCTGGTCGCCTGCGCGGACCTCGCAGCCGTCCTCGATGCCGGGCATGAAGCGCACCGATGCGGGAACGCGCTTCTCCTCCAGCACACGGCTGTGGTCGGAGGAATCGGTCAGCGTGAGCACGTACTCGGACTTCTCCGGCTTGATGGCCAGGTGGCCCGAGAAGGGAGCCAGGTCGGCCTCGCGGCCCAGGATCTTCTCGTTGACGTTGCCAACGACGTCGAACATACGGCCGACGGTAGGCAGACCCTGCGTAATATCGTCAACGCCTGCAACGCCGCCGGAGTGAATCGTACGCATCGTCAGCTGCGTGCCGGGCTCGCCGATGGACTGCGCGGCGATGATGCCCACCGCGGTGCCGATGGCGACGGGACGACGGGTGGAGAGGTCCCAGCCGTAGCACTTCTGGCACACGCCGTACTTGGAACGGCAGGTGAGCAGCGCGCGGAGGGTGACCTTCTTCAGGCCGGCGTCGAGCAGCTTGTTGATATCAGCGGTGGTCTCGATGTACTCGCCGCGCTTGAACACGACGGTGCCATCGGCCGCCACGGCGTCCTCGGAGAAGCAACGGCCCACGAGGTCGGCGTTGATCGAGTCGGTGCCGGGGATGATGAGGTTGTAGGTGCAGCCCTCTTCCGTACCGCAGTCCTCCTCGCGGACGATGACGTCCTGCGCGACGTCGACCAGACGACGCGTGAGGTAACCGGAGTCGGAGGTGTGGGACGCGGTGTCGACCAGGCCCTTACGAGCGCCGTAGGTCGAGATGAAGTACTCGAGCGGAAGCAGGCCCTCGCGGAAGTTCGCCTTAATGGGAAGGTCGATCGTCTCACCGGACATGTCGGCCATCAGGCCGCGCATGCCGCCGAGCTGGCGCAGCTGGGTCTTGGAGCCTCGAGCGCCGGAGTCGGCCATCATGTAGATCGGGTTCTCCTCGTCGAACATGTCGAGCATGAGAGCCGCGACCTTGTCGGTGGCTGCGGTCCACTCGTTAACGACCTCGGTGTGGCGCTCCATCTCGTTGATGAAGCCCTCCTCGAAGTACTCGTTGATCGAGTCGACGCGGTCCTGGGCCTCGGCCAGGATCTGGGGCTTCTCATCGGGGATGAGGGCGTCCCACAGGGAGATGGTGAGGCCGGCGCGCGTCGCGAAGTGGAAGCCGGCGTACTTGATGGCGTCCAGGATCGGGCCGACCTCGGCCTGCGGGTAGCGGTCGCAGCAGGCCGCGACGAGCTTGCCCACATCGCCCTTGACCATCTTGTAGTTGATGAACTCGTAGTCGGCCGGCAGGCACTGGCGGTTGAAGATGATGCGGCCGATGGTCGTCTCGAAGCGGCAGGTCTTGGTGCCGGTGACGTCGTAGTCCACGAACTCGTTGCGATCGTTCTTCACGCGGAAGAAGCTCTTCTCGCCCTCGAAATGGTTGGCGTCGGCGGCGGACACGCGAACCTGGACCTTGGCCTGAAGGTCGACCTCGGTACGGGCGTCGTACGCGTTCAGGGCGTCATCGAAGCTCGCGAAGACGTGGCCCTCGCCCGACAGGCCGTCACGGGCCTGGGTGAGGTAGTACACGCCGATGATCATGTCCTGGGAGGGGACGTTCACGGGCTTGCCCGAAGCCGGGGAGCGCAGGTTGTTGGCGGAGAGCATGAGCACGCGGGCCTCGGCCTGTGCCTGGAGGCTCAGCGGCACGTGCACCGACATCTGGTCGCCGTCGAAGTCGGCGTTGAAGGGGGCGCAGACCAGCGGATGCAGGTGGATGGCCTTACCCTCGACCAGCACGGGCTCGAAGGCCTGGATGGAGAGGCGGTGCAGCGTAGGTGCACGGTTGAGCAGCACCAGGCGTCCGTCGATGACCTCTTCCAGGATGTCCCACACGAAGCTGGCGCCGCGCTCGATGGAGCGCTTGGCGCCCTTGATGTTCTCCACCTTGCCCAGCTCGACGAGGCGCTTCATGACGAAGGGCTTGAAGAGCTCCAGGGCCATGGTCTTGGGCAGGCCGCACTGGTGCAGCTTGAGGGTGGGGTCCGTAACGATAACGGAACGACCGGAGTAGTCGACGCGCTTACCCAGCAGGTTCTGACGGAAGCGGCCCTGCTTGCCCTTGAGGGCCTCGGCCAGCGACTTGAGCGGGCGACCGCCACGGCCGGAGACCGGGCGACCACGACGACCGTTGTCGAACAGGGCGTCCACGGCCTCCTGCAGCATGCGCTTCTCGTTGTTCACGATGATCGCGGGCGCGTCGAGGTCGAGCAGGCGCTTCAGACGGTTGTTACGGTTGATCACGCGACGGTACAGGTCGTTCAGGTCGGACGCGGCGAAGCGGCCGCCGTCGAGCTGGACCATCGGGCGCAGATCGGGCGGAATGACCGGAATCACGTCGAGGATCATGTTGGCGGGGTCGTTGTGGCCCTTCAGGAAGGCATCCACGACCTCGAGGCGCTTGACGGCCTTCTCGCGCTTCTGCTTCTGGCCGTCCTCGTCGGCGATGATGGCCTTGAGGCGCTCGGACTCGGACTCGAGGTCGATGGCGGCCAGCAGGTCGCGCACGGCCTCGGCGCCCATGTCGCCGGAGAAGTACATGGAGTAGTAGCGCTTCATCTCGCGGAACAGCGGCTCATCGGAGATGAGGTCGCGCTCGGAGAGCTTCATGAAGGCCTGGAAGGCGTCGGAGCGGAGCTGCTTCTCGTCCTTGCACTCTTCCTCGATATCGATGATGCCGGCAGCGATCTCCTCCTGGGTCAGGGGCTCCTCATCGGAGAACTCGTCGAAGTTCTCGGGGTTGCCCTGCTCCTTCAGAGACTCGATCTGACGGGCGCACTCGGCGTCGATCTCCTCGAGGTCGGCGGCGAGCTCCTCGCGCAGGTCCTCGGCGTCGGCCTCACGGGCGTCGTAGTCGACGTGCGTGATGATGTAGCTGGCGAAGTAGAGCACCTTCTCCAGGTCCTTGCTCTTGATGTCGAGCAGGCGGCTCATGGGGAAGCTCGTGGGGCTTTTGAAATACCAGATGTGGCTCACCGGAGCGGCGAGCTCGATGTGGCCCATGCGCTCGCGACGCACCTTGGCCGAGGTGACCTCGACGCCGCAGCGCTCGCAGACGATGCCCTTGAAACGGATGCCCTTGTACTTGCCGCAGGAGCACTCCCAGTCCTTGGCGGGACCGAAGATCTTCTCGCAGAACAGGCCGTCCTTCTCGGGCTTGAGGGTACGGTAGTTGATGGTCTCCGGCTTCTTGACCTCGCCGTGCGACCAGGAGCGGATCGTATCGGCGCTGGCAAGGGAGATCTTTACCGCGTCAAAATCAGTAGCTTCGAAATCTGCCACAGTGTCTACTCCTTATCAGTGGTAGAAGCGGTGAGCTCGCCGATCAGAGCCTCGGCGGCGTCGGCGGACGTGTCGGCTTCGTCGATGGAGGGCAGGACGTCGGATGCACCGAGCATCTCCTCGGCATCCTCGACGACCTCGGGCTCGGGCTCGTGCGTACGCACGGGCTCGATATCGAGGGCGAGCGAGCGGATCTCCTTCACGAGAACCTTGAAGGACTCGGGGATGCCCGCCATGGGAACGTTGTCGCCCTTCACGATGGACTCGTAGGTCTTCACGCGGCCGACGGTGTCGTCGGACTTGACCGTGAGGATCTCCTGCAGGACGTTGGATGCGCCGTACGCGTACAGCGCCCACACTTCCATCTCACCGAAGCGCTGGCCGCCGAACTGGGCCTTACCGCCCAGGGGCTGCTGGGTAACCAGGCTGTAAGGGCCGGTGGAACGAGCATGGATCTTGTCGTCGACCATGTGACCGAGCTTCAGGATGTAGGAGGTACCCACGGTGATGGGCTCGCGGAACTCCTCGCCGGAGCGGCCGTCGAACAGGCGGGTCTTGCCACGGCCGTCGAGCTGCGTCACGAACTCGGGACGCATGTGCTCGCCGAAGCGCTTGGTGGCGAGGTTCACCATGTTCTTGTTGGCGCGACGGATGACCTCGGCGATCTCGTCCTCATGGGCGCCGTCGAAGACGGGGGTAGCCGTGAAGAACGGACCGGGCACGTACTCGTCGGAGTCCTCGTTCTCGGCATCCCAACCGCAGGCGGCAGCCCAGCCGAGGTGGCACTCGAGGAGCTGGCCGACGTTCATACGGGAGGGAACGCCCAGCGGGTTGAGGATGACGTCGACGGGGGTGCCGTCGGCCATGTAGGGCATATCCTCGACCGGCAGGATCTTGGAGATAACGCCCTTGTTGCCGTGACGGCCGGCGATCTTGTCGCCCTCCTGGATCTTGCGGCGCTGGGCAACGTAGACGCGGACCATCTCGTTCACGCCCGGAGCCAGGTCGTCGCCGGCCTCGCGGCTGAAGCGAACGACGTCGATGACGCGGCCGTAGGAGCCGTGGGGCATCTTGAGGGACGTATCGCGGACGTCATGGGCCTTCGCACCGAAGATGGCGCGCAGCAGACGCTCCTCGGCGGTCAGAGCGCTCTCGCCCTTGGGGGTGACCTTACCCACCAGGATGTCGCCCGGGCCGACCTCGGCACCGATGCGGATGACGCCGTCCTCATCGAGGTTGGCGAGCATGTCCTCGGACAGGTTCGGGATCTCGCGCGTGATCTCCTCGGGACCGAGCTTGGTGTCGCGCGCGTCGATCTCGTGACGGGAGATGTTGATGGTGGTCAGCAGGTCCTCGGCCACGACGCGCTCGGAGACGACGATAGCGTCCTCGTAGTTGTAGCCTTCCCAGCTCATGTAGGCAACGGTGAGGTTCTGACCCAGAGCGAGCTCGCCGTGATCGGTCGAGGGACCATCGGCCAGCGGCTGACCCTGCACGACCTCGTCGCCCACGCGGACGAGCGGGCGGTGGTTGATGCACGTGGACTGGTTGGAACGCTGGTACTTGGGCAGGCGATAGGTATCCATGCCGCCGTCGTACTTAACGGTGATCTTGGAGGCGTCGGCGAAGATGACCTCGCCGGCATGACGGGCCAGGGTGACCTCGCCGGAGTCCAGGGCGGCACGGCGCTCCATGCCGGTGCCGACGTACGGGGCAGCCGGATGGACCAGCGGCACGGCCTGGCGCTGCATGTTCGCACCCATGAGGGTACGCTTGGCGTCGTCGTGCTCGAGGAAGGGAATGAGGGTGGCGGCGACCGAGATCATCTGGCGCGGCGAGACGTCCATGTAGTCGACCATCTCGACGGGCACGTCTGCGGGGGCACCGAAGGAGCCGTCGAAGTCGCGCGTACGGGCGACGATGGTGTGAGGACGAACGAGGCTACCATCGGCCTCGCGCTCCACGAACTCGTTGGTCGCGGGGTCGAGCGGCGTGTTAGCCGGCGCGATGATGTGGTTCTCCTCCTCGTCAGCGGTCATCCAGTCGATCTGGTCGGTAGCAACGCCGTTCTCGACGCGACGATACGGAGCCTCGATGAAGCCGTACTCGTTCACGCGGGCGTACAGCGAGAGCGAACCGATCAGGCCGATGTTGGGGCCTTCGGGGGTCTCGATGGGGCACATACGGGAGTAGTGCGAGTTATGGACGTCGCGGACGGCCGTAGGCACGTTCGTACGACGGCTGGAACCGGACTTGTGGCCGGCAAGACCGCCGGGGCCGAGGGCCGACAGACGGCGCTTGTGCGTCAGACCGGTCAGCGGGTTGGACTGGTCCATGAACTGGGAGAGCTGCGAAGAGCCGAAGAACTCCTTGATGGACGCCACGATCGGACGGATGTTGATCAGGCTCTGAGGCGTGATCTCGTCGATGTCCTGCGAGCTCATACGCTCGCGAACCACGCGCTCCATGCGGCTCATACCGATGCGGAACTGGTTGGCAACAAGCTCGCCGACCGTACGGATACGACGGTTGCCGAAGTGGTCGATATCGTCGGTCTTGAAGCCGGGGGTTCCGGCAGCGAGCTCGAGGAGGTAGCGCAGCGTGGCGACGATGTCCTCATCGGTCAGCACGACGACGTCCTCGGCGGTCTCCAGACCGAGCTTCTTGTTGACCTTGTAGCGACCCACGCGCGCCAGATCGTAACGCTGCGGGTTGAAGAGCAGGCCCTCGAGGAGGCTGCGGGAAGCGTCGACGGTCGGGGGCTCGCCCGGACGCAGGCGACGATAGATCTCGATAAGGGCATCCTCGCGCGTGAGGGCGGTATCGCGCTCGATGGTGCGCTTGACGACATCGGAATCACCGAGCATCTCGATAATCTCGTCATTGGTCGTAGCGATGCCGAGGGCGCGCAGGAACATGGTTGCGGACTGCTTGCGCTTACGGTCGATGGAAACGACGAGCTGATCGCGCTTGTCGACCTCGAACTCGAGCCAGGCGCCACGGGCAGGAATGACCTGCGCCTTGTATACCTGCTTGCCGCCGTCCATCTCGGAGCCGTAGTACACGCCCGGGGAGCGGACGAGCTGCGAGACGACGATGCGCTCGGTACCGTTGATGATGAAGGTGCCCTGATCGGTCATCATGGGGAAATCGCCCATGAAGACGAGCTGCTCCTTGATCTCGCCCGTCTCCTTATTGGTAAGACGAACGTCGGTCAGCAGCGGAGCCTGATAGGTCATGTCCTTCTCGCGGCACTCGTCCACATCGTGGGCGGGGTCGCCGAACTGATGGTCACCAAAGGTGACCTCGAGGACATGATTCTGGCTCTGAATGGGGCTGGACTCCTTGAATGCCTCACGAAGTCCATCGGTCATGAAGCGCTGGAAGCTCTCCTTCTGAACGGAGATGAGATTCGGCAGCTCCATCACCTCGGGGATCTTTCCGAAGTTGACGCGCGTGCGCTCTGTTGCCGTTACCGGCAGGGTGGCTTTTGCATCACTCACCAGGCGTTCCCTCCTTCTTGGGAAAATGCGGCTTGCTAGACGATCGCGCTTCGTTGTATCCTCGACCACGGTGCGAATAGACGCCCCGTGCACGCGAAACAACGTACAGGCACAAATCGCCTGATATCGCAACCTACTAGTTTAGCAACTACAAACCGTTTATCAATTAAAGACTTGACTAGTATTCTGTTTTGGATTAGTTGAGATTCTACTCTGTTATTTATGCAGGTAGAACATACTGTACCGAACACCTGTTCATGTGTTTCTAATGAAGCATCTCCATGAGCGTCGCCTGGACCCCACTGGGAATTGGCTTGCGACGCCGCAATCCCCTTTACGGCGGAAGGACCCTTTGTATGAGGGAACCCGATCCAAAGGGCTCGACGCTCGATAGCCGCTCGCCCCGCCGGGCCCCCTTAAACGAAGGAAGGGGCCCTCCCTCGCGGGAGGACCCCTTCCAGGCACCGAAGTGCCGTCCACCGGTCAG
>NZ_JADNJJ010000147.1:0-4210 GCF_015554865.1 Collinsella sp. D33t1_170424_A12
ATCGACACCCCGGAGCTCGCTGCGTGCCCCGCATCCGAGAAATGCCCCGATTCGGAATCTCCCACGGCGCAGAGCGCCCGCCGCATATCCTCCGCCCGAGGATAGCGCGCAGCAGGGTCGAAAGAGCGCGCCTTGGCTGCAACGGCGAGCACGGCGCGGCCGCGGGCATCGATCACCCGATCAGCATCCGCCGCCATGGTCGGAGGCGTCCCCGTCACGCACTCATGCAGCACGCAGCCCAACGCGTACACATCGCTGCGGGCGTCCGTCTGGCCAAACCCGAACTGCTCTGGCGGCGCGTAACAACGAGTCCCGAAATGTGCGGTATCGGCTTGAGCCCCCTCCTCCCAACTTCGAGCGATACCGAAATCGATGAGCACGGGAACACCTCCGCGTATGATGATGTTGGACGGCTTCAGGTCACGATGAATCAACGGCGGATCGAAATCCTCATGCAAGACGCTCACAGCGTCGCACAGCTGGGAAACCACCTGAATCGCCAGCTCGGGGCCAGCGCCATGCCGCAGGAGGTACGCGTCGAGCCGCTCGCCCTCCACCCATTCCATCACAACGCTCAGCGTATCGCCCGTTCGCACGCACTCCACCAGGCGCGGCAGATACCGCGAACATCCACCCGAACGCTGAAACGCCATGAGGCGCTCGTACGCCGACCCAACGCCCGCCGCACAATCGATGATCTTGCGGACGAAGGGGCCGAGCTCCCCGCCCGACGCTCCCGCAAACATAACGAGCTCGGTCGTCTCGAAGGGCGTCTCCTTCAAAACCTTCCGAACGCGCCAACTCTGGGCGCGCGCCGTCGCCTCCAGATGCTCGTCAAGACCCATCTGGAAGGCGTCTTCGCCCATCCGCTGCCCATGCGCGCCCCGTGCTATGTCGTCATGCAGTGTCTCCATACGGCCCATCATACCAGCCGGCGGAGACACGCGCCGCACAGGAGAATAGCCCGCCATCGCGGAAGCGAGCGGCATGCGCTCCATCAGCGGACGCGCGTCGAACGCGCAAAGTGCATGGGGCGTCGCAAAACGACTCGTCGCCGATGGCGGCGGCCTAGTTGACCGTTTCCTCCCCAAGGCGGTAAAGCTCCTCGTTGGTCTTTTGGAGCGAGCACCCATGATCGATGCAGTAGATAATAATCGCATCGCGTCGACACTTGGGGTTGAGCGCGGCCACATCCGCCGCCCGCAGTGCGCGATTCGTCTCACGCAGCGTCAACGCCATGGCGAGGGCTATCTGCAGCACCTTGTTGCGCGATGGATGGCGCTGGCCGGTAAAGATCTGGTAGCCGAACGTTTCGTTCAAATCGGCCATGCGCACCACGCGAGCGCGTTCCAGATGCTTTCGCTCCAGTAGATGGCACAGGTACTCGGACAGCGTCGGGGCGGGGAACTCATGCTCGTGTACAAAGTCATCAAGGGTTGGCGCCTCCACGAGCTCGTGAAGCACCTCTTCCGTCAACCTCTCGGTCATACCCTCTCCTTTCACCAGCATGGCTCTGCAATCATTTTAGGACAACCTTGAAGCGGGGCACGTCCTTCGACGCGCCCCGCTCTTTAGCTAAAGCTCATTCGTTAACAAGCTGCTAGCCCAGATTCGCAACTGCGTAGTCCGCTTCTTCTTGCGTAAACTTCTCGCCATACTCGGAAGTGAGCTGGTCTCGAATGGCCTCAGGCGACATGTTCATGTCATCCTGGTACGATTGCGCCTTTGCCAAAGCGTTTGCGTTGTAATCCGCCTGAAGATTATCGATGGCATACTGAGCCGCCTCCGGCGAAAACTTTTCACCGTACTCAGACGTCAACTGGTCATAAATGCCCTGCTTAGACATATGCATCATCTCGGAATACGACTCCGCTTTCCTGAGGGCAGACTTATACTCGGTGGGTACATCAGGCTCCGGTTCGGGCTCGGGCTCGACGGGTGCGGGCTGTGTGGTCGAATCCGCAGGCTCCGAAGTCGCAGGTTGGTTGCCGCCCATCGACCCGATTGCGCCCAGCACCAACAGGACAGCGAATACCACCAAGACGATCTTCCAAATCGGCGTCTTTCCATCCTTAGCCATGAATAGCTCCTTTCGTTATCGACGCAGCCAGCTTTTCGCCGGCTCCCTGCTGTCATTATTGGAAAGCGAGCGGATGATTTCATTAGCTCTCAGCTAAGGCGGGCTGACGGACGGACCCGCGGCACGGAGGTCCTACGGATGATACGGGCAGCCATCCCCCAGACAGGCGGAATTGGCGCCCGCCACGGCGCACGCGACAGGCGAGCCATCCAGCACGAGGCCGGCATCGAGATGCTCGTTGAACCACGGCACCGCAGCCTGGACCGCGATACGCGCATCGCGCTTGCAGCATCGAGGAGAGCCACCAGCGGCGATGCGGCCCAGGACGTCGGCAACCATGGCCTGGCCCTCGCTCCAACCCTCCGCACGCAGGGGCGCATTGCCCGCAAGCACCGCGAACGCCATGCCGCATGACGTCGCCGCGCCGCATACGCCCCACTTCGCGCAGGACGCCCCCGGTACGCAACGGGCGCGAGCGCCGAGCTCGTCCAGGGCGGACGCGAGGTCACCGTAAGTCGAACGGGCACGGAATCGCGGCCACGAGCAGGTAAGAAGCGCCGCACCGACCAGGAAATGATGGACGGGACCGAAGGCGACGCACCGCTCATCAGCCATCAGGCGCTCGAGCAGAAGCCCGGGATCCACGCCCTCCCATGCCAGGCACACCTCGCGCGACCACGCGCATTCATCGTTGAACGCCATATCGTCCTCCCCTTTATCCGAGTTTTACACGCCGCCGCCCGACGGCAGCCGTGGAGCATGCGGCGCACATGCTCGCAGCACGTCGACGCTCGATCGCATCACCCTCGAATCATAGCGGGTATCATGAGGTATGTATGGCTACGCGAAAGGACGACGGCCATGGACCTCGATGAAGAAAAGCACCGCGACGACCGCGAAGCCGCGCCGCCTTCGCCCGAAGAGGGCAAGGCGAGCCGCTGCAAACGCCTCCTGCACAAACACAGCGGACTGATCTGCACGCTTGCCATCTGCGCCTTTTTCGGCGCGGTGGTCTACGCGGAAAACCCCTGGCTCTGGCCGCACGAGAAGGCCGCCTCCAGCGAAGCGGCCTTCGATCCCGCAAACCTGAAAGACCCCGACGGCAAGCCACTTGCCGAATGCCTGCCCTACGAGGGCATGCCCGAAGCCTACATAGACTACACGCTACTGGGGCGGCCCGATGAAATCAATGTGCTTGACGTGACCATCTACAAAAGAGGCGGCACGTGGTATACCTGGAAGGCTCATACGGGAGCGGATATATTCCTCGTATTCGCGTGCAATGAGAAGGTCGAAGAGACGTACAAGGAGCAGTGGGACACCGACTATTGGGTTGATCCCGTCACCAGGGCCGGCCTCGACAAGCCGAATCTCGATGGAACGGGGGCCGTGGTCTACGAGCGGGAGCCCCAGCCCACGGCCGAGCTCGAGAACAACATCCCGACGCCGGAAGAGCTCAGCGACCGCCTACCCTACATCGGCTTGCCTGCAGACCTTGTCGACAGCACCTGGCTCGGACCGCATTCCTCTGAGAGCGAGCCCGTTGAGTCCGGGATGATGGAGGGAGCGACCCCGTACCACTGGGTCGCCCACGACGGCACCCAAATCTTCGCCGCCTACATTCGCGACGGGAAGGTTATCAAGGTAGCAAAGTTCTATGTCGGAACGGACTATTGGAAAGCTGCAGATGGATCTGATCTCGACAAACCCAATCTCGACGGAACGGGCACCCAGATCGATAGTCGGCTCCCACCCCAACTCGTTGATCCCGAAGACTTCGATAACGCCGAAGACTACGCCGACAACGCGGCGGATTACTTCGAATACTACGGCGCAAAAGACCCGTGGATGGCCGCGGTAGATTTCTGGGACCTCAACGGACCCTGATGCACCGACCGCCACAGCCCCGCACACGCGAAGGCCGGCTCCACCAGGGGTCGGCCTTTTTCGGAACAGCCATCGACGAGCACCCGAGCCGCCCCACGTTGCACGGCCGCGCACGCGCATGCTACACTCAGCTCGTCCGTCCGCAGGATGCGGACCCCATGCGAGAACACCACCGCGAAGAGACAAGGCGGCCATGCGCTTCTAGACATCCCTCTCAACCGTCCCGTTGACCTCCGCGCACAC
>NZ_JADNJJ010000148.1:0-9597 GCF_015554865.1 Collinsella sp. D33t1_170424_A12
GCGCTCTGCGCCGTGGGAGATTCCGAATCGGGGCATTTCTCGGATGCGGGGCACGCAGCGAGCTCCGGGGTGTCGATGCTTCGGGAGCGGCGGGGTGACTGCACGGTAGGGGCGTCGACGGGTGGTTCGGGACTTCGATTCGTGGCATTCGCCGGTGCGGATCGCAGTTCGCCCTCCGACGTTCATCCGGCATGGATTCCGCCCTCCGATCCTAGCTGGTTGGAGGATCGCCGTCCCGTGCGCGCGCGATGGTCGTGTCCGCCATGGGCGGGCAGGTGCTGGAACATCGCGGTCGCTATCATCTATATCTCCTTGATGACGGGCGCCTTCTTCGCGGCGTTCGATCCCAGGCTCAAGGACCAGGCGTTGCCGCTGTGGTTCCGCGTGCTGGAATATCCCGTTATGTGCGGCACGTGCTTTACCGTATTGGGATATCTTCTTATGGACCGCCGTCGTATCAGGGAGCGCTTTGCATGCTGCGCCCGGTTGAGCTATGGCGCCGAGATCGCTGCCGGCTTTGCGCTTATGGCGGGGGTCATCGTGTTCACGATAGCCGTTGCATCGGCGGTCGGCGTCGTCTAGGTTCGGCGTCTGCAAGGGGGAGGCATGGAAGCGGTCGTGCTGGGCATGTTTGGGGTCGATTTGGCGGTTTCGGTCCTTATGGGGGTCCCAACCGTGTACGCGCTACTCGCGGGGCTCGTCATTTTCTGCCTCTACGCGCGGCGGTCCCTTTTGCGCTGACCGTGCTCATCTATCTCGTAGCGGGATGCGCCCTCACGGGTGATACAGCGGTGTCGGCCGCTACCCAGGGGCTTTCGAGGTTCTTCGATGTGAGCCCTGTCGTTCTTCTGTCGCCGGCGATCGTACTGGCGCTCGCGCTGCTCAAGGTCGATATTCTGACCGCCATCGCGGTCGGCATCGCGTCGGCCGTACCGCTGTGCCTGTGTGTGCAGGATATGGGGCCCTCGAGGTACTTCATACGGCGTTAGCAGGGTATGTAGCACCGGATGCGAGCGTAGCCGCCCTTGCAGGCGGGGGATTGGTGTCCATGGTGGATGCGGTGCAGATCGTATGCATCACGTCGGCGTATGCGGGCATCTTCGAGGAGACTCCGCTATTAAGCGGAATCGAGCGCGTGGTTGTGGGCGTTTCGGCGCGCCTTTCGGGTTACGCCGCCACGTTGGCGGTCTCCGTGTTCTCGTCGGTCATCTCCTGCAACCAGACGCTGGCAATCATGCTGACGCATCAGCTGTGCCGCGATATCGATCGCGCCCCCGAGGAGCACGCGTTGGATCTCGAGGACTCCGTCGTTTTGACGGCCGGTCTCGTTCCATGGTCGATTGCGGGTGCCGTTCCTTTGGCGTCTATGGGGGCGCCCGTGGCGAGTATGGCGTTGGCGGTATATCTCTATGCCGTGCCCGCATGGCGGCTGGCTGCTGGTCGCTTGGGGTCACGTCGCCGCTCTCGAATTGGGTCGATTGTACGGGCGAGGGCGGGCTGCCGGGGCTCTGCCCCCCGAAGTGAGTGGAAAAATCTAGACGAGCGAGTAGCGCCGCTTTAGAGCATGAAATCTGCCATCAAAATACCAGGTAAGCACTATGCCATAGTAAAGCATACTTTCCTGTCGTGTTTTTTCCACTCACTTCGGGGGTGAGAGCGTTCGGATGAGCTTGTTTGGGCCTTCCACGAGGGCCGGTCGCCTGTAAACAGGGACTCGGTTCTAAAAAACCGGACCGCCGTCCCTTCGAACGGCGGTCCGGAGTGCTGCTTGCGTGTTTACTGCATGAGCTCCTCGATCGCGCCCACGCGGTAGTTTTTGAATACGATGCCGTCACCGTCCTGCGTGGCATCGAGGTCAACGTCGGCCATGATGCCGAAATCATGATCGCCGTCAGCATCGTGGAAGATCTGGTGCACATGCCACACGTGCTCGGAGAGCTCGTCGGCCTCGTCGATGGCGAGGAAGGCCGCCGAGCGCGCGTCGCCGTCGGTGAGTAGCTCGTCGTGCTCGTCGTAGAACGCATCGAGTACGCGCTTCCAACGGATCTCGCCGAACCCCCAATCCTCATCGAGTGCGCCGAGTTCGGCCGCCTTGCCGCGCGCCGCCAGGCGGACGCGCTGGAACAGGGCGTTTCGTACGAGCAGGGTCATACCGCGGCGGTCGGCCACCACCGCGTCGCCCATTGCGAGCGGGGCCACGTCTTCGGCTGCGCCCGCGTTGGCCCATTCGTCCACCAGGCTGGAGTCGACGGAGCGCACCACCAGGCCGAGCCAGGAGACGATGTCGTCGAGCTGCTCGTTTCGGTGCTCGTGCGGCACGGTGCGGTCGAGCGAGCGGTACGCTTCGGCCAGGTAGCGCAGCAGGATGCCCTCGCAGCGCGCGATCTTGTACTGAGCGATGTAGCTCTTGAAATCGCAGCCGGTTTCCAGCATGTCGCGCAGGACCGATTTCGGGCTGAGCTCGTAGTCGTTGGCCCAGGGAACCTCGGCGCAGTACTGGGCGAAGGCGGTGTCCAGCAGCTCCTCGAGCGGCTTGGGATAGGTCACGTCCTGCAGCTTCTCCACGCGCTCCTCGAAGTCGATGCCCTCGGCCTTCATGGCGTTCATGGCGCGGTCGCGCGCCATGCGCTCCTGGGCGCGCAGCACCTGCTTGGGGTCTTCGAGCGTGGCCTCCACCATGGAGACGACGTCGAGCGCGTAGGTGTCGCTCTCGGGGTCGAGCAGCTCGAGGGCCGCCAGCAGGAAGGGCGAGAGCGGCTGGTCGAGCGCGAAGTCCTCGGGCAGGTCGACGGTGAGGTAGTAGGAGGCGGCGCCGTCGAGGAAGGAAGCTGCTCCGATGGTCGCCTCGGGATCGGTGCCCAGGGCGTCCGCGGCATCGCCCGGGCCGTCCGCATCGACGGTTTCGCGGTTCCCCGCCGTCGCGTCGACCTCGCCCGGCGCCTCGTCTTCCACCTCCTCGCGCACCACCACGCCGGCGTCGATGAGCGTGGCGAAGATCTCGGCGGCGCGGGCCTTGAGCGCAGCCTTCTCCTCGGGTGTCTGCAGCGAGTCATCGATGAGCGCGAGCACGCGCTGCCAGGCGTCGCCGCCCTGCTCCACCTCGGCCAAGATCATGGAGTTGGTGATGCGCAGGCGGGGTTTGAGCGTCTCGGGCGTGCTCTCGATAAGGCGCTGGAAGGTGCCCTCGTTCCAGGTCACGAAGCCCTCGGGCGGCTTCTTCTTCTTGAGCTTCTTCATCTTCTTGGGGTCGCCCATGGCCTTGAGCTCGGCCTTGTGGTTCTCGATCTCGTATTCGGGCGCCTCGGCGATGACCACGCCCTCCGTGTCGAAGCCCGATCGTCCCGCGCGTCCCGCGATCTGGTGGAACTCGCGCGAGCGCAGGCGGCGCTGCTTGTAGCCGTCGAATTTCGTAAGACCGGTGAGTAGAACGGTGTGGATGGGCACGTTGATGCCCACACCGAGGGTGTCGGTACCGCAGATGACGGGCAGCAGGCCCTGCTGGGCGAGCTTTTCGACCAGCAGGCGGTAGCGGGGTAGCAGGCCGGCGTGGTGCAGGCCCACGCCGCACGAGATGAGGTGCTTGAGCGTCTTGCCAAAGGCCGTGGTGAAGCGGCCGCCCTTGATGGCCGCCTTGATGGCCTCGCGCTGCTCCTTGCTGGCTACGCCGTAGCTGGCCAGGGCGCGGGCGCTCTGCAACGCTGCGTCCTGGGAGAAGTGCACGATGTAGAGGGGCGAGTCTCCCTGGCGCAGCGCCAGCTCGACCGTGCCCTCCAAGCCGGTTTTCACGTATTCGTAGGAGAGCGGGATGGGGCGCGGGGCGTCGGCGATGACCTCGACGTCGCGGCCGGTGTGGCGCTCGAGGGCGGCGGCGATCGCCGAGGTGTCTCCCAGCGTGGCGCTCATCAGCATGAATTGGGTGTGCGGCAGCGTGAGCAGCGGAACCTGCCAGGCCCAGCCGCGATCGGGGTCGGAGAAGAAGTGGAACTCGTCCATGGCCACCACGCCGATGTCCGTGTCCTCGCCCTCGCGCAGCGCCTGGTTGGCCAGGATCTCCGCGGTGCAGCAGATGATGGGGGCGCCCGTGTTGATATGCGAGTCGCCCGTGATCATGCCCACGTTATCGCGACCGAAGATATCGACCAGGTAGAAGAACTTCTCGGAGACGAGCGCCTTGATGGGGGCGGTGTAGTAGCCGCGCTGTCCGGTTGCCATGGCCATGAACATCATGCCGATGGCCACGAGCGATTTGCCCGAGCCCGTGGGCGTTCCCAAGATCACGTTGCTGCCCGCGGCGAGCGCGAACAGGGCCTCCTCCTGGTGCGCCCAGGGTTCGATGCCGCGCGCCTCGACCCACTCGAGGAAGCGCTGGTAGGCGGTTTCCAGGTCGAGCCAGGGCTCGGCTTCCTCGCCTTCCGCCGGCTCCCACCAGCTCGGGGCGAGTGAACCCAGCGAACCGTGGGCAGATGCGTCGAATTCGGGGGTTATTGCTGGCATGGGATCACCCTTCTGCGTTGGGCTCGGAGGAGGTCGGGGCGCTATGACGCGCCCGCAGCTCCTGGTTGCGGCGGCGGTTGCGGAACGCCTGGATTGCGAAGTTCATGCCGTGGGGGATGTAGGCGCCCTCGTAGAGGTCATCGGGGATGTAGTCGTAGAGGCTGTCGAGCATGTGCTTGCGGCCGGCTTCGAGTTGCTCGGCCGCCGGCGCGCATCCCAGCTCTCCGCAGATGCCGTGGACGGTCGCGCCCTCTTCCACCAGGCGCTCCTCGTATTCGCTCATGGGGATGGCAGGGTGGTCGGCCCGAACATCGTGACTGGTCCAGCGCACGGTGAAGCCCGCGGCCTCGAACTGCGGCAGCGAGTAGTCGAAGAGCGGTTCGCTGTCGGTGCGCAAGACGATGGTGCCGCGCTCGGCGAGGAGCGGGCGGTAGCCCAGCAGGTTGTCGAGGGTGGTGAGGCGTTCGGCCGCCTCGCGCTTGCGCGGATGCGGCGTGGGGAAGTTGAGCGTGATGGAGGCGAGCTCGCCGGGGGCGAACATGTGCGCGAGCTTCTCGCCGTTACCGGGGACGAGAAGCGCGTTCGCCAGGCCCGCCTCGCAGACGCGCTGGGCGGCGTAGGCGATGCAGACCGGCTGCATATCGATGCCGATGAACAGGACGTCGGGTTCGGCCTGCGCGGCGGCCACCAGGTAGCTGCCTTTGCCGCAGCCCAGGTCGAGGCGCACCTCGCGGTAGGCGGGTACGGCAACGTCCGCGCCGATGGAGGGCGCGGCGATGTGCGCCCAGCGCCCCGCCCAGCGCGCGGGCTCGTACTCGATGGCGTCGCGATAGCGCTCGAGGCGCTCGTCTAGAACGAAGTTCTTCGGTGTTCTTGCTCGTGTTGAGCCCATGCGCGTGATTCCCCCTGCATGAACGATGGATTTCCGAACTCTCTATTGTAATGGCTTGCGGGCTTCGACTTGTGCAGGTCGTGCGGGGTTCGCGATGGGCGGGGGATGGTGTGCGGTCGCCTTTCGGGGCCGCCGCGTACGCTGCGGTGCCGGGGGTTTTGACGCTACTGCATGCTGCGCTGCAGCAAGAGGTATCGGTTGAGCCGGTGGCTCGATCCGTCGGACGAGAAGCGCGCAACCTCCGTCGCACGGTCCGCGGTATAGGCGGCGAGCTCATCGACTTCCGTCTCGCTGAAATGGTGGCAGTAGCGCAGCGGCCCCTCGTGGTCCTGCCATCCCAGGAAGTGGTCGCCGGGCTCGAGATCGGAGGCGTCGAAGTCGCGCCAGGGCTCCAGAATTTGGGCTGCGGCGTCTGCTGCCTGTGCTTTTCGCGCAAGGCGGTCGTCATCCATGAACTGCCAGAGCGAGACGGCGATGATGCCGCCCGGACGGGTCCGTGCGAGCAACTCGTCAAGCACCGCTGCGCGCAGGTCTGCCCCGGGGACGTGGTGCATGAACCCGAAGCAGACGGAAAGGTCGCCGGGGGCGGTGTCGACGCAGAGGCGGGGCTGCGCGCACGGCGGCGTGCTGCCTACTTTGGGCCCAAGCTCGCGATCATCTCGATAGGCCATGAGGTCCTCCAGGATGTCGACGTCGTGAAAGACGAGCCCCGGGAGGCCGGCATCGGCTGCGAGCGCAGGGCAGTTGTCGATGGCGTCGACATGCGCGACCGTCGGCTCCAGCTCTCCGGCGAGAAAGCGCTCGAAGCGCAGGTTTCCACACGCAAGATCGAGGATGCGGGGCTCGCGCCCTTCGAGTGCGCCAAGGTGCCGGGCGATATCGATGGTGCGACGCCAGCCTTCCCACGGCGCGGTGCGCGTGGCCGAGAACGAGTCGGCGTGCTTGGTGTAGAAGGCGGTGTTGAGCGCGATGAGCTCGCGTGCGACGTGGCTTTTCACGGACTCCCTCCATGCTCTTCGATGGCTTGCTGCATCGATCGGACCGATTTGGCGGTCTTTTCCCGCCCTCCCCCTCGAAGTGAGTGGGTTTTTCTGATGCAGGCAAGTAGACCCGGTGCATCGGATTCTGCCAACTGGGGTTTTGTTGCCAATTGTAGCGGGATACTCGGCCCTCTTCGGATTTTCCACTCACTTCGAGGGGGAGGGCTTTTGAGCGCGTGTCTTTGGGGCCATCCGGCGGACGATGGACAGGTGTTTGCCGGTGTTTTGCCGGATGGGGAAGTGCGCTTGCGATCATTGCGCGGCCGCGTGCGGGGTCGGTCCGTTCGTCGGCGGCAGGCCGCGGGAATAGAACGGGAGGTTGATCGCGACGGCCGGAGGCTCGGCGCTTCGCGCCGCGTCTCTCGGACCGCGGAAGGCACCGTGAGGCCGCTTCGCATCGTTCGAGAGGGGGCGCGCCGCGGCTGGGGTACAATCTCGAGCTATGGAACAGATTATCTTGAACATACTCGAAGACCTGCGCGCGGATCGCATCGTGGACGATCGGCGTCTGGTCAAGCTTATCAATGCGCGGGCGCGCGAGGCTGGCGGTGATAAGCGGGCGTTCGCCAAGCGGCGCTTGCTGCCGTTCTATCAGCGGGTCAAACGCGAGGAGCCCGTGCGCTGGGCGTCATGGAATGTAACTCCCGAGCTCGAGGACAGGTTGCTCTCGGCGCTTCGCATGAAGCCGCGGCGCACCGCGTCGGGTGTGGCGACCATCACCGTCATAACCAAACCGTGGCCGTGCTCGAGCGACTGCCTCTACTGCCCCAACGACATCCGCATGCCCAAGAGCTACCTGCACGGGGAGCCCGCCTGCGAGCGCGCCGAGCAGAACTGGTTCGACCCCTATCTTCAGGTGTCCGCCCGACTTACGGCGCTTTCGCAGATGGGGCACGCCATCGATAAGATCGAGCTCATCGTGCTGGGGGGCACGTGGAGCGACTACCCGCGCGGCTATCAGATCTGGTTTATCACCGAGCTCTTTCGCGCGCTCAACGATTCGGCTATCGCGGGCACGGCGGCGAACCCCATGCTGGCGGGGTGGGAAGCGGGCGTTGTCGATGTGCCGTCTTCATCTCGCGTCGGCGCCGTTGCGCCTTCCCATGAGGCGGCGACATGTTGCGGATCGGCTTCGGCGACGGATGCTGCGCGCTCCGATCTTCTGCGCGACGCCGACCTGCCTCCGCGGGTCGCTGCGCGCCGCGCGTTCTATCGCGAGCACGGATTTCCGCAGGACCAGGATGCGTTTGCGGTTATGGCTGCGGCCGCCCAGGCTTCGATCGATGCGGGTGCGATGGGGTACAACGCTGCGTTTCGCGATCTCTATGGCGCCAGCGATGCGTGGCGGGCGGCGGCCGATATGCAGCGGGCGACGCTCGAGGAGCTCGAGGAGCAGCAGCGTGCCAACGAGACCGCTCGCCATCGCGTCGTCGGGTTGGTCATCGAGACCCGCCCCGATGCCGTGACGCCGCGTTCGCTCGAGCTGATTCGGCGCCTGGGCTGTACGAAGGTGCAGATGGGTATCCAGAGCCTGGACCAGCATGTTCTCGATGCCAACGATCGGGGTATTCGCGTCGAGCGTATCGCGCGCGCGTTCGAGCTGCTGCGCGTATTCGGCTTCAAGATTCATGCGCACGCGATGGTCAACCTTCTGGGCGCCACGCCCGAGGGTGACAAGCGCGACTACGGGCGCTTGATGCGTGAACCCGCCTTCCAGCCGGACGAGATCAAGCTCTATCCGTGTGCGCTCATCGAGGGCGCGCGCCTGTGCCGTCGCCACGATGCGGGCGAGTGGGTGCCGTATACCGAAGACGAGCTCATGGACGTCCTCGCGAGCGACGTGTTGGCCACGCCGGCCTTCTGCCGTATCTCGCGTATGATTCGCGACTTCTCGTCCAACGATATCAAGGCGGGCAACAAGAAGCCGAACCTACGGCAGCTGGTGGAGCAGCGGTTGCCGCGCGGCGGATCGGTTCGCGAGATTCGCTACCGCGAGGTCGGCACCGGTTCGGTTCGCCTCGATGAGCTGCATCTCGAGGTTGTACCCTACGAGACGACGAACACCCGCGAGCGCTTCCTGCAGTGGGTCGATCCGAGCGACCGCATCGCGGGCTTTCTGCGGCTATCGATGCCGAACCCGGAGTATGTGAGGAGGCGTGCGGGCGAGTTGCCCGTTCGCCCCGGCGAGGCCATGATTCGCGAGGTGCACGTGTACGGTGCCGTCGCACGTTTGGGCGAGGCGGGTGATGCCGCCCAGCACGCTGGTCTCGGTCGGCGGCTCGTGGAGCGGGCGTGCGAGATCGCCGCCGCGGAGGGATACGACCGCATCAACGTCATCAGCGCGGTGGGTACGCGCGAGTATTACCGCGGCCTGGGCTTTGTCGACCACGGGTTGTATCAGCAAAGGGGGCTGTGATGAAGGGGCATGGCAAGGGCGGTACGCGCCCCTCCGCGCGTGCGGCCGCCCGTGCTGTCGCGACTGCCGTCGTCGTGGGTTCCGCTTGCTTCTGGATCGTGCGTACCCATGCTGGGCGGGTACGCGTGAAGACGGTGCGCGGCGCCCATGGGGAGCGCGTTCGCGTGCTCCAGCAGGGCGGCGTGTACCAAAGCGCCACGTATCTGGGCAAGCGTCGATTCGAGCCCGTGTTCGAGTACATCCGTGCCTTCGATGCGATGTTCGAGGCGGAGGGCGTCCTGCGCGCGCAGACGGGGCACGGGGTCGAGCGCGTCCTGATGCTTGGCGGCGGTGGGTACTCCTATCCCAAGCATGCGCTTACGACGCGCCTCGACCTGGCGATGGACGTCGTGGAGCTCGATGCAGCGGTGACCGCGCTTGCCCGCCGGTACTTCTATCTCGATGAGCTCGAAGGCCTGGCGGGCGATCGCCTGCGGCTCATCGATGCGGATGCCCGCTCGTACATGGCGGACCTCGCTGCGGCCAGCGTTCGGTACGACGTGGTTGTGAACGATTGCTTCGCCGGTGCCGAACCCGTCTGCTCGCTTGCAACGGTCGAAGCGCTCATCCAGGCGAAGGGATGCCTTGTCCCCGGGGGCCTGTATGCGGCCAACTTGGTAACCAGCGACGGCGGCGAGAGCATCGAATTCCTGCGCGATGCCATGGCATCGGCTGCGGCCGTTTTTCGGCACGTGCATGTGGTTCCATGTGCGGAC
>NZ_JADNJJ010000149.1:0-24376 GCF_015554865.1 Collinsella sp. D33t1_170424_A12
CTGGAGGTGCTGCGCGGAGCGGGCTTGAAGAACGTGTGCTGCGTGACCACGCGCTACTTCGGCGGCACGCTGCTGGGGAGCGGCGGGCTGGTTCGAGCCTACACGGCTGCCGCGCAGGCCGCGGTGGAGCAGGCCCGCGCGGCCGGCTATATCGTGGAGATGACGAGCGTGGTGTCGGTCGACGTGACGGTTGCCTACCCCCAGTACGAGCAGGTTGCCCGCTTGGTTGCCGATACCGGCGGCAAGGTGGCCGCCACCGATTTCACCAACGAGGTGACGATTCACGCCGTCTACAAAGCCGGCGAGGAGCTCGCCCTGCGCCCGCTGCTCACCGAGTTGCTGGCGGGGCGCGAGCGCATGACGGCGAGCGCCCCGCGGTTCGCGCAGTTCTAAGCAGAGCGCTGCGCGTCTTCCTCCAGGATGTCGAGCGCCAGGCACAGGGCGTCGTCGATGCAGCCCTGGCAGCTGCGCAGCGGGCTGTGGTCGCTGCCCACGCCCTTGAGCTCGCGGCACACGGTCGAGCCGTTGGCCTGGGCGAAGCGCTCGCACAGGCTGCGTGCGAGACGGTACGTGTGCCCCTTGCTGCCCACGTGCCCGGTGCCCGTGCTCGACGCCTGGCCCACGGCCATGAGCGCGCCCGAGATGGCGCCGCAGGTCTCGGTCATGCCTCCCATGCCCGCGCCGAAACCCTCGGCGAGGCGAAATGCCGCATCCGCGTCGATGCCCAACGACGGCGCCAACGCGCATACCACCGATTGCGCGCAGTTGTAGCCCTGCTCGTGATAGGCCGCGGCACGGGCGAGCAGCTCGGCGCGGTCCGTTGACGTTACATCCATGTTGACAGCCATACTGAAGTCCTTCGCATAGGTTGAGTGGGTATACCATTCTACTCGTATATTCGAGAGCGAGGCGGCGCACGCGCCGTGCGAGAAGGAGAAGGTTATGGCAGAGCATCTTGGAACCACCTGCGTGCAGGGCGGCTATCGCCCTGGCGACGCCGAGCCCCGTCAGGTCCCCATCTACCAGTCCACCACCTGGAAGTACGACACGTCCGAGCACATGGGCAAGCTCTTCGACCTCGAGGAGTCGGGATACTTCTATACGCGCCTGCAAAATCCCACCAACGATGCGGTGGCGGCTAAGATCTGCGAGCTCGAGGGCGGCTCGGCCGCCATGCTCACCAGCTCCGGCCAGGCGGCGAACTTCTTCGCCATCTTCAACATCGCGGGCTGCGGCGATCACGTGGTGGCCAGCTCGGCTATCTACGGCGGAACGTATAACCTGCTCGCGCATACCATGAAGCGCATGGGGCTGGAGTGCACGTTCGTGGCCCCGGATTGCTCCGATGAGGAGCTCGAAGCGGCGTTTCGGCCCAACACGAAGGCCGTGTTCGGCGAGACCATCGCCAACCCCGCCCTCGCAGTCCTCGATATCGAGCGCTTCGCCGCGGCGGCCCACGCCCACGGCGTGCCGCTGATCGTCGACAACACGTTCCCCACGCCGGTGAACTGCCGTCCCATCGAGTGGGGCGCCGATATCGTGACCCACTCCACCACCAAGTACATGGATGGTCATGGTGCGGCCGTGGGCGGTGCCATCGTCGACGCCGGCCGCTTCGACTGGAACGAGCATTCCGATGCGTTCCCCGGTCTCACCACGCCCGATGTCTCCTACCACGGCGTGGTGTACACCGAGCGCTTCGGTCTGGAGGGCGCCTTCATCACCAAGGCCACCGCGCAGCTTATGCGTGATTTCGGGTGCATCCAGAGCCCTCAGAACGCCTTCTTGCTCAACCTCGGCCTCGAGAGCCTGCACGTGCGCATGCCCCAGCACTGCAAGAACGGCCAGGCTGTGGCCGAGTTCTTGCAGCAGCACCCCAAGATCAGCTTCGTGCGCTTCCCGGGGCTGCCGGGCGATGCGTACCATGAGCTCGCGCAGAAGTATCTGCCCCAGGGCGGCTGCGGCGTGGTGAGCTTCGGATTCACGGGCGGACGCGCCGCCGCCGAGCAGTTCATGAAGAGCCTGCGCCTCGCGCAAATCGCCACGCACGTGGCCGATGCGCGTACCTGCTGCCTGCATCCGGCCAACGCCACGCATCGCCAGATGAACGACGACGAGCTGGTCGCCTGCGGCATCACGCCCGATATGGTTCGCCTTTCCTGCGGTATCGAGGCGACCGAGGACCTGCTGGCCGATATCGCCCAGGCGCTCGACACCATCTAGCGTCGCATGCCGCGCAAGAAGCGCATTCGGGCGACCCCGTCCCCGCCGTCTATCCGGTTGGGGCGGGGTCGCCGTGCTTTTCGGGTAGGATGGACCTGGTAGATATAATCCTCATTTGTTCGTTTGGAGGCCCTTCTCGTGAAGACCACCGTCATTACGTTTTCGAGCTACGACGGCGCCTCGTCCATTCGCGCGCTGCTCTGGGAACCCGATGCGGCCGACGCCCCCGGCGGCATTCGCGGCCTCGTGCAGATCGTCCATGGCATGGCCGAGCACATCGAGCGCTATGCCGGTTTCGCCGAGTTCCTCTGCGGCTGCGGGTTCGCGGTGTGCGCCGAGGACCACATCGGCCATGGAAAGTCGGTTGCAAGCGAGGATGACTTGGGCCATATGCCGCTCGAGACGGGCGAGGAGGTCCTTCTGCACGACGTCCATGCGCTGCGGGCCCTCGTCTTGGACCGCCTGGCCGGACCGCAGGGCGATGCCTCCGCGATCCCCTATGTCATCTTCGGCCATTCGATGGGAAGCTTCATCACGCGCGTATACCTCACGCGCTACGCGATGGGCGTGCGCGCGGCCGTCATCTGCGGGACGGGCCAGCAGCCGCGCGCGCTCTCCGCTGCCGGCAAGGCACTGACCCGCGGTATCGCACGCCATCGCGGCGAGCGGTATGTAAGCGAGTTGGTGGACAGCATGGGTGCGGGCGGTTACGGCAAGGCCATCGAGGACGCGCGCACCGACGTCGACTGGATCTCGACCGATCCCGCCGTCGTCGACGCCTACCGGGACGACCCGTTATGCGGGCAGAAGTTTTCCGTGGGCGCGTACCATACGCTGTCCTCGCTGGTGGCCGATGCTACCGATACCGATCTTGCCAAGCGCATTCCGCATGCGTTGCCCATGCTCTTTATCGCCGGCGCCGACGACCCGGTGGGCGAATGCGGCCGCGGTGTGGAGCGGGCTGCGTCGATGTATCGCCGCGTAGGCGTGGAGCGGGTGGACGTGTCGATCTATCCCGATGCACGCCACGAGATCTTGAACGAGCCGATTCGGGGCGATGTCCATCGCGATGTCGGCGCATGGCTCGACGACGTGCTTGCATAGCGGCGCGCACGGGCGGGGACTTGCTGCTTGGGCGCTGCCTATGTTACAAACAAATACTTGTGCAGCGGGGCTGCGAGGTGCATCCTCGCGGCTCCCTGGCGTATCTACGCGGCCGCGGGAACGATAGCGCGGCTCATGGGGGTCTGCCTGCATGCGGGCCGTCATCAGAGCGCGCGGCGCCATCAGCGAATATGCGAGGTACGTATGAACGAGTCCCAACGCATCCACGACGCGGTGGAGGGCAACACGCACGGCAAGAACAAGTGGGCCATCCTGTTTACCGTGCTGGTCATGACGTTTATGGCCACGCTCGATTCGAGTATCGTCAACGTGGCGCTGCCCGTCATGCGCAAGGCCCTCGATGCGGGCCTCGACCAGATTCAGTGGGTGTCCTCGGTCTACCTGCTCACCACATGCGCGGCGTTGCTGGTCTTTGGTCGCCTGGGCGATATCTACGGTAAAGTTCGCTTCTTCCAGGTGGGCGTGGCGGTGTTCGCTGCCGGCTCGCTGCTGTGCGGCATGGCGAGCACGCTCGAGCTCCTTGTCGTCGCCCGAGCCATCCAGGGCATCGGCGGTGCCGCGGCCATGGCCAATAACATGGGTATCATCACCGAATCGTTTCCCGCGCGCGAGCGCGGCCGCGCCTTGGGGTTGCTCGCGAGCTTCGTCGCGCTGGGCATGATGTGCGGGCCGGTACTGGGTGGTTTCATCGTGAGCTCGATGCCATGGGAATACATCTTCCTCATCAACGTGCCGGTGGGCGTGGTGTCGCTGCTCGTCGGATTCAAGACCCTTCCGCACGTCGCCCCCGAGCGCGACGGGCGGCGCCTCGATGTGGCCGGCTCGCTGCTGCTCGTTCCCGGTCTGTTCCTCACCTTCGTCTCCATCACGCTGCTCGAGGCCGGCGTCACGTTGCAGGTGCTGGGCATGCTGGGAATCGGTCTCGCGCTTTTGGTCGCGTTCGTGATGGTCGAACGCCGCGTGAAAGACCCGCTCGTGATGTTCTCGGTTTTCCAGGATCGCGGCTTCGTGGCGAATCTGGTGTGTTTGTTCATCAGCTTCGTCGCCATCGGCGTCTACGAGCTCATGACACCCTTTTACCTGCAGGATGCGCGCGGGTTCGCGCCGGACGTCGCGGGCCTCATCTTCTGCGTCATTCCGTTGGCCAACGCGATAGCCGGCCCCATCTCGGGCGCGGTCTCCGATCGCATCGGCTGCGAGCGGCCGGCCATCCTCGGCCTGTTCGTCTTCGCGTCTGGCCTGCTCTCGCTGGGCTTCTTCGATGAGCGCACCACGCTTCCCGTCATCTTGGCGTGCCTGGGCGCGGCGTCGCTGGGAACCTCGATCTTCCAGTCGCCCAACAACTCGCTGGTCATGGGATCGCTTCCCGCCGAGGCGCTCGGCTTCGGCGGCAGCGTCGCTGCGCTGGCGCGCTACCTGGGCATGGCCGTCGGCATCACGGGATCAACGTCGCTGCTCTACGGCCAGATGAGCGTCGCGGCTGGAAAGCGCGTGACGGCATATGTGGCGGGACGCCCCGACATCTTCCTGTATGGGTACCGCTGGGTGTACGTCGTCACCGCCATCCTGGTTTTCGCCGGGTTCTCCTTGGCGCTCGCGCGCTACGTGCGCAAGCGCTCGCGGTCACGGGCTCGCCGGGGCTAGATCGCGTTTTCGTTCATTCGCGGCACCAGGACGGTGAGCGCGCCCGGGATGCTGGTGATGCGTGCGGTGCGACCGCGAATCTGCTCGCCGTCGGCCTGCATGGGGTAGTCGTCTGCTTCGAACTCGAGGCGCACCTCGCGGGCGCGCTCGAGCCGAACATGACGATTGCCCAGATGCCGACCGTTCTTCGCGCTCAGGAACACCGGGAGCGCTACGGCGCGCGGCACGCGCCCGTGCGCATAGCACACATCGAAGAGGCCGTCTTTCGGATCGGCTTCGGGCGCGATCAAAAAGCCCGAACCATAGGTCTTCCCGATCTGCACGGCGGTGATGAGCGATTCAAGCTGCAGCCATGCGCCCCCGTCCAGGCTCATGCGCATGGGATACGTGCGGTAGTTGAGGCCGAACACGTTGAATCCGCTGGCGAGGTAGAGCGGGTCGCCGGTAAGGCCCGTCTTGCGTCGCAGCCCATAGGTTCCGATGGCTACGGCGGCATCGAGGCCCATCGAGAACGTCTGCACGAAGTATTCGCTGCCGCTGCCCTGCGAACCGTCGAAGTCGATGCGGCCCACGTCCATGCGGCTGCGCTCGGCCTCGAAGAGCCATGCGAGGTCGCGTCCCGTGCGGTCGGTGATGCCGAGCGTTCGCGCGTAATCGTTGCCCGATCCCACGGGGATGATGCCGAGCGCGGGACGTGCGTCCGGCGAGATCTGCATGAGGCCGCAGGCGGTTTCATGGATGATGCCGTCGCCGCCGAGGGCGAGCACGGTGTCGTATCCCGCGGCCTGCGCGGCCAGGGCGGTGGCGTGCCGCGGCCGTTCGGTCTTAACCAAATCGAAGCCACGCGGGTCGTGCAGGTAGAGCGAAAAGAACCTCTGGGCTTGCTCGCCCGCGGTGGCCGCCGCGCCGCTTTGCGCCGTGGGGTTTACGATGATAAGGGTCTTGCCTAGCGGACTGCGGTTGGTGCTCATGAGCGCTCCAGCTGTTCGAGTTCTTGACGGTGGCGTTCTTGCGCGTGCTCGACGGTAAGGTCGGCGTCGTTCTTGAGAGAGCGACGCTTGGGCGTGACGATGCGCTGTGCAGGATAGACGGCATGGTGCCCTGCGACGAGGTAGCTGATAAACGAAACGATAACAAAGTAGCTTCCCGCGTGAGCGCCGAACATATCGATTCCCAACATGATGGTGGTCACAGGTACGTTGAGCGCCGCGCCGAAGACCCCGATCATGCCCAGGGCGGCCATGAAGCTCGGCTCGCCCAGCGCGACGGAGCCGATCCAGCCGCCGAGCGCCGCTCCGATCCCGAATAGCGGCGTCACCTCGCCGCCCTGCAGGCCCACGCCCACGGTGAGCGCGGTGAGGACGAGCTTGAGCAGCGCGTCGACGGGCGTGGTCGATCCGTCGAACGCGGCCGCGGTCATCCATTCCGATAGGCCTCCGAAGCGATGCAGGCCGAAAACAAGGAACAATACGGAGAGCAGGATGCCGCCGGTAGCCGCGGCCGCGAGATAGTTCGTGAACAGCCGCGCGTAGAGGCGCTTGACGGAGCGGATGCAGAAGGTGAACAGGCGGGCCATGAGACCGAAGAGCACCGCCGCGAGGCAGGCGATGGCGAGGTTCCCAAGGTTCATAGGGGGCACCGACGCGATGGTTGCAAACGAGAACGGCGTGCCCAGCGCGCGGCTGACGGCGTTGCCCACGAACGAGCCGGCAAGGCAGTAGAGCGCCGCGCTATAGTCGAGCTTGCCGATGAAGCACATCTCCATACCGAAGAACGCGCCTGCAAGCGGGGTGCCGAACGCCGCGCCGAAGGCGGACGAGATACCCGCCATCATGAGGTCGCGCCGGTCGTGGCCCTCCACGTGGAAGATCGACGCCACGTTGCTCGCGATGGTGCCTCCCAGCTGCACGGCTGCGCCTTCGCGGCCAGCCGAGCCTCCCACCAGGTGGGTCGCCGTCGAGCAGCAGAACGTGAGCAGGGCCATGCGGCTGCGGATGGGCGTACCGGTAAGCGTGCTGTCTATGACGAGGTTGTTGCCGCGCTGCGCGCGCAGGCCGTGCGTGCGGTAGATCCATGCGGTGGCCACGCTCACCACGGGCAGCAGCGCGAAGAGCCATAGATGCGCTTCGCGCAGGTTGGTGACAAAGCGCAGGGCGGCGAGGAACGCCCAGCCGGCTACGCCCATGAGGGCGGCTACGAGTAGGCTGAGGACGAATACGCGCAGGCTGGCGCAGGCGTTGCCTGCATCGCGCCGCGCATCGATCGCCATGCCTTGGGCGCCCTGCTTGAGGTTTTCTTTCGTTGATTCGAACAGCTGCTTGGGCATGGTGCCTCCGAAAGGGGGTCGGGTTCCAGGTTAGTATACGCCGCGGCCGGTTACGGGTGTGTTTACACCGGCACGCAATCGTTTAGTCCGCCAGGCCGTGCGAGCGGGGAGGGCGCCTTGCGATGGCATGGCGCCGGAGAGCGGCCTGTCCGCTCCCTCGCGGTTCCGCCGCCGCCCGTGCGGCATGAGGGGCGGTGCTTGAGACGCTATGCCCCGGTGCCTGAGCGGGGAGTATCTTTTGGCAACCATTCAAGGGGGTTATTCACCCGCTCGCTAGGACGTCGCCGCCGCGAGCGCGGACGGCGCCGTAGACTACATCCTTACTGTGGATATTCGATGCCTTGGATGGCTGAGTAGAAAGGACGCCGCATGAACGTCGAGCGTCATCACGCATATGCGGTTGCCACGGCGGGAGCGCTGCTGGCGTTTACCCTGGGACCGTCTCAGGCGCTGGTGCCCAGTATGGGCGGCTGGGTGCCCGCGGCCTACGCCGCTACTGCGGATAACGGTCTGCCGCAGGTGGCGAAATACGTGAAGGTAAGCGATGCGACGGTTCGGGCCGGCACGTACTCCTTCGTGTCCACGTCGTCCAACGACGGCAAGCTGCGCATCATGCACCGCACCGACGGCCAGGCCAAACTCGACCGGTGCACGGCCAAGAACACGGGCGAGGTCCTCGCACCCGTCGACTGCGAGGTGGGCGGCCTGTCTGGCAAGCACACCCACGAGTGGGGGATCGAGAGCGTGGACGGCGGCTTCGCCATCCAAAGCGAGACGGGCGATGGCCGCTACGTGCATATCGAGTCGGGCAAGGCCGAGGCCGCCGCGGGCGCGCAGGCCCTGCAGATCCAGCGCATGGACGACGGCGCTTTCAGCATCGGCCGCCAGGTGGGCGGGGCCATGAAGTACCTGGCCTACACCGCCGGCGGCTGGTCGGTTTCCGATACCCCCTACGGCATTTCGCTCTACCGTCAGACCATGGTGACGCCCCAGGTCGTTCCCAACGGGAAGGGCGATACGGGTACCACGGAGGGCCAGCCGTTCGCGAAGGGTACGGGCGGCAGCCAGAACTACCGCATCCCGGCGCTGACCACGTTGGCCGACGGCACGCTGTTCGCCGCCATCGACGCGCGCTGGAACACCCAGGCCGATGCCGGCGGTCTTGACACGATCATCTCCACGTCGAAGGACAACGGCAAGACCTGGTCGTACAGCTTCCCCAACTACTTCAACGACAGCACCGATGCCTATAACAACAAGGCTACGGCGTTCATCGACCCGGTGGTCGTCCAGGACGACGCGGGCGCCATCCATATGATGGTCGACCTGTGGCCGGGCGGCGTGGCGCTGAACTCGGCATTCAAGAACAACCCCGTCAACGGCAGCGGCTACGTGCAGATCGAGGGCAAGCAGCGTTTAGTGCTCTATGCGTCCGCCGATGCCGACGAGCAACGCGCGGCCGGCGCCGAGCGCGGCGAGGGCTATACGCACTATGTGGGCGACTTCGCCGCCGACGGCAAGGCGCCCGTGATCAAGGTCTCGGACAACACCGTCGTGTACTATGTGGATCGCGGGTTCTTCCTGTTCAACAAGGACGGCGAGCCCATCTACTGCCCGCAGATCGGCAGCTCCGATTACGTTCAGCAAAACGTGTTCTACTTCAACGCGACCCTGCACGTCATGGCGACGTCGTACCTGTGGCATATCACCTCGACCGACGGCGGCGCCACCTGGTCGGCTCCCAACATGCTCAACGAGCAGGTGCGCGCGGGCCGCTCCTCGAACGATTGCTTCTACGGCGTCGGCCCGGGCCGCGGCCTCGTGACGTCCACGGGCCGCATCATCCTGCCGTGCTACACCTATAAGCGCGGCCGCGGCGACGGCAACAGCAGCGTCATCTACTCCGACGACAACGGCCGTACATGGAAGCGCAGCAACGATATCGCCCGCCAGACGTCCGAGGCCACCGTGGTGGAGGCCGACGGTCGCCTGTACCTGTTTGCGCGCCACGGCTGGTACGCCGTATCCGACGATGACGGCGCTACGTGGAAGGACGAGAAGACGCTTGCGAGCAGCGGGCTCGATATCACCACGACATGCCAGGTCGATGCTCTCACGTACTCCCAGAAGATCGATGGCAAGACGGCCATCATCCTCTCGGCGCCCACCGGCGGCAGCCGTGCGAACGGCAAGGTCTTCGTGGGCCTGGTGGAGAAGGACGGCTCCCTTACCTGGAAGTACAACGTGTCCGTCACCGCGAATGGATCGCATTTCGCCTACTCCTGCCTTGCCGAGAAGCAGGACGGCTCCCTCGGTCTGCTCTATGAGGCCGCCAATGCCGACATCATCTACCGCGACCTTGCGATCGAGGACGTGGCGCCCGGCGCGCTCATCGGCAACAAGCGCCTGGTCACCGTGCCTTTGTACGGCACGTTCAGCCATACCGTCGAGGGCGCGTTCACGGGATACGGGGATATCGACCGCTCTATCGTGGATATCCGCGTGACCGACAACGAGGACGGCACCAAGACCGTGGCCTACACGGGCAAGGCGGAAGGGGAGGTTCGTTTTACCGAGGAGTCGAGCGGCGCCGTCTACACCGTGCGCGTGGCGCCTAGGCAGCTGGTCGAGCGTGCGGTCGATCCGGGTCAGACCATCTCCGAGGCGCTGTTCGGGGGCGGCATCACGCATGATCCCGACACGGCGATCGCTACCGCGAAGCTCGCGAGCAGCCCGCTGGTCGACGTGATCGGCGAGGTGCCCGGCAGCCTGGGCACGGATGCGTCGTTCACGGGCGAGGCCATCGCGCTGAGCCGTGCGTTGTTCACCTTCACGGCTGACGGCAACGGATGGACCGTGGCCGGTACCGATTCGGACGGCAAGGCGGTTTATCTGAACCTGGATTCGACGGGCTTCCCGGGTAACGCCGCGCCCAGGAAGATCGAGCTGCGCGCCGGGGAGAAGGAGGGCACGGTCAAGCTGTACGACGCCGCCGCCAACCGGTATCTGCATTTCCATCGCAACGGCACCGCGGTGTTCGACCGCTGCACCAACGATACGAGCGGCGCGGACTGCTACGAGCTCTACCGCAAGTCCGAGGGCGCGTCGTCCGATATCGCGGGCTACGAGCGTCTGAACGGCAAAGATGCGGTGAAGAACGGCGACAAGCTGCTGATCGTGGCGCGTGTCGACGGGGCCGGCGGCGCGGCCGACACGCTCTATGCGCTCAACCCGTCGCTCAACACGTCGAATAAGTACGCCCACGTGGTGAAGGTCGATCCGGAGCGAACCAGCACGACGCTGTCCATCACGGGCGTCGCCCCAGGCGTGACCGATATCGCGGTGGGCGACACGGTCTATCGCGTCACGGTCCGCGGTCTGAAGGCGCCCACGTTCAGCTGGAGTGACGATTACTCCCATGCGACCGCCACGTTCGAGCGCGCCGAGGGCGGCGATGCCGTGGTGATGGACTGCACGGTGACCAGCGAGCGTGTCGAGCCTACGGCGAGCAAGCCCGGCCGGGTCACGTACACGGCCACCGTCGAGCGCGATGGCCGGACGTATACCGATGTGCGGGTCGTCGAGCTGCCCGCGATCGGCGAGCCCGATCCCGACCCGCTGCCCGATCCGGCTCCCGGGAAGCCCGGCCCGCTGCCCGAGCCCGAACAGCCCGAGGCACCGGGCCAGGGTGCCGACGGTCCCGATGGGCGGCCCGGGGCGAACGGCTCCTCCGCGTTGCCCGCTACCGGCGACGCGGCCGCTGCGGCAGGCGTCTTCGGTGCGCTTGGCGCCGCCCTTGCTGCCCGGGGCGTCAGTCGAAAGCGTCGGTAACGCGTAGCCGGGCGCTCGACGTCGGGCGTCTGGGTGCGGTTTTGGGGCGTTCGGCCATTACCGGGGCGATACCAGATCGCCCCGGTGTTATGGATTCGGGGCGCCTCCGCGTGCACGGGTGCTCCGCGCCGGCACATCTTGCTCAAACGAAAGCGGCCCAGGACGTGCAACATCCCGGGCCGCTGTTTTTCGTTGATCTTCCATCGCCATTGCGCATGAGGGATAAAAAGAAAACAGGCCAGAGTTTTAAGTACTCTGACCTGCGGTTTCTCTGGAGCGGGCGACGGGAGTCGAACCCGCCTCATCAGCTTGGAAGGCTGAGGTTCTACCGATGAACTACGCCCGCATATGGTCGGGACGACAGGATTTGAACCTGCGACATCCTGCTCCCAAAGCAGGCGCGCTACCAAACTGCGCCACGTCCCGACGTCCAAGGAAGAAGTATATAGCTTCAAGGCGTCCGGGGCAACGGCTGGTTTGTCCTCCATCATCTTTTCGCGAGGCCCGCGACTCGTCGACATTCGTTGCATAACGGTTTCGCGGCGTGGAACAATACGTAGCGGTGCCATTCTGCACTATGATAGAAAACGCCGCGCCATCTACGGCGCTACCGTCAAAAGGAGTTTCCATGAGCTATACCCAGCGTGTCATCGCAGAGCTGCACGAGCGCTATGCCGATCAGCCCGAGTTCATCCAGGCGGCGGACGAGGTCCTCTCCTCCATCGCCCCCGTCGTCGACAGCGAGCCCGCCTACGAGCAGGCCGGCCTTCTCGAGCGCCTGGTCGAGCCCGAGCGCATCATCATCTTCCGTGTTCCGTGGGTCGACGACGCCGGCACGTGCCACGTGAACCGCGGTTATCGCGTCGAATACAACTCCGCCATCGGTCCCTACAAGGGAGGCTTGCGCTTCAACCCCACGGTAACGCTTGGCATGCTCAAGTTCCTGGGCTTCGAGCAGATCTTCAAGAACGCGCTCACCACGCTGCCCATGGGCGGCGGCAAGGGCGGATCGGACTTCGATCCCAAGGGCAAGTCGAATAACGAGATCATGCGTTTCTGCCAGTCGTTCATGAACGAGCTCTACCGCCACCTGGGTCCCAATACCGACGTTCCCGCCGGCGACCTGGGCGTAGGCGGTCGCGAGGTGGCCTACATGTTCGGCCAGTACAAGCGCTTGCGTAACGAGTGGACCGGTGTTTTCACCGGCAAGGGCCTGTCTTTTGGCGGTTCGCTCGCCCGTACCGAGGCAACCGGCTACGGCCTGGCCTATTTCGTGGACGAGTACCTGAAGTGCCATGGCGATTCGTTCGAGGGCAAGTCCGTGGTCGTCCATGGCTCCGGCAACGTCGCCATCTACGCTATCCAGAAGGTTGCCCAGCTGGGCGGCAGGGTTATTGCCGCGTCCGATACGAAGGGTTGGATCGAGGATCCCGCCGGTATCGATTATCGCGTACTGGAGGACATCTATAACAAGAAGCGCTCGGGCAACGATCGGGGCGTGAGCCTCGCGCTGTATGCCGAGGCGAGCGAAACCGCCGTGTGGCACGAGGGCGATGGCCGCGGCGTGTGGCAGCTGCCCTGCGATATCGCGTTGCCCTGCGCTCGCGAGAACACGTTGCTGCTCGAAGACGCGCAGGCGCTTGTGGCGAACGGCTGCAAGGTCGTGGGCGAGGGCGCCAATATGCCTACCACGAGCGAGGCGACCGAGTACCTCATCGAGCACGGCGTGGCATTCATGCCCGGCAAGGCGGCCAACGCCGGCGGCGTTGCCACGTCCGGCCTCGAGATGAGCCAGAATGCCGAGCACCTGTCGTGGACGTTCGAGGAGGTCGACGGCAAGCTGGAGTCCATCATGCGCGGCATCTACCATGCGTGCGACGACGCCGCGGCCGCCTACGGCTTCGAGGGCAACTATATGGTCGGCGCCAACATCGCGGGCTTCAAGAAGGTCGCCGACGCCATGATGGCGCAGGGCATCGTGTAACGAGCCGTTGCCGATGCGGCGGGGGAGCGCCCGTCGTTTGGATGCGCGCCCGGCTGAGCGAAGCCGGGCGCGCACTCGTATATGGATGAGGCGTGGCGCGCCGGCCGCTTGCAGCTTCATGGTGCCGCGGGTTCATGTATCTGCTATCATACAAAAGTTGCTGTATCGTGCGCGGGCGTGGCGGAATTGGTAGACGCGCTGGGTTTAGGTTCCAGTGGGATTCCCGTGAAGGTTCGAGTCCTTTCGCCCGCACCATGCGGCATCTGCAGTTTCGTTGTCAATTGGGTAGATCGGCACCCCGTTAACGCCGATGGTTTTTGAGGAGGAACGTTGAACATCACTGCTTCCGACGTACAGGACGCCAAGCTCACCGCTACTGTCACCATTCCCGCGGCCGAGGTCGATGCCGCTATCAAGAAGGCTTATAAGGCCATGGCCAAGCAGTACCGCTTCCCGGGCTTCCGCCCCGGCAAGGCCCCTCGCGCCGTCATCGACAGCGCTCTTGGTTCCGAGGCCGCCCGCGCCCAGGCTACGAACGAGCTTATCGGCTCCAACGAGGGCGCTGTGCTCAACGAGCTCGATATCGTCCCGGTGAAGGAGGGCAACTACGAGAACATCGAGCTTGCCCAGGATGGCACCGACTACACCTATGTCGTCGAGTTCACCCTGCGTCCTGCGCCCGTGCTCTCCTCGTATGAGGCCGTAGCCATCGAGATGCCGCCGGCGGAGGTCACCGAGGCCGAGATCGACTCCCAGGTCGAGATGCTCATGGGCTACCACTCCACCTTCGAGGACGTCGAGCGCGGTATCGCCGACGCCGACTTCGTGACCCTCGACATCGAGAACGTCAAGAACGCCGAGGCCCTGGCTGGCGAAGGCCGTATGTACGCCATGGGCTCCCAGTCGCTGCCCGAGGCCTTCGAGGCCGGCCTGCTCGGCCTGAACGTGGGCGACGAGAAGGAGATCTCCTGGACGCCCGAGGGTGCCGAGGAGGCTACCGTGAAGGTCGTCGTCAAGACCGTCAAGGAGCGCAAGGTTCCCGAGCTTACCGATGAGTTCGTTAAGGAGTCCTTCGACTTCGAGAGCGTCGAGGCCATGCGCGACGCCATCAAGATCGAGATCGAGGCCGACAAGAACTCCAAGCTGCCCTCCCTCAAGGAGAGCCGCGCCGTCGCCAAGCTCGCCGAGCGCCTCGAGCTTGAGGAGATGGATGCCGACTACGAGCAGTCCGTGTTCTCCGAGCTGGGCCAGAACTTCCTGCAGAACCTCTCTGCGCGCGGCATGACCCTCGACACCTGGCTGTCCGCCAACGGCCTGACCTCCGAGGCCTTCATCGCCGACCTGCACCAGCAGGCCAACGATGTGGCTCGTGAGTCCCTGGCTCTCGACGCCCTCGCTCGCGAGCTCAAGATCGAGGTCACCGAGGAGGACATCGACAACGAGTTTGCCAGCGCCGGTATCCAGGACGTCGCCGCTTCTAAGGCCGCCTTCCTCGCCGATGGCCGCATGCCCGCCGTTCGTGACTCCATCCGCCGCTCCAAGGCCGTTGACTGGCTGGTCGAGGGCGCCGAGGTCACCGAGGTCGACGAGTATGCCAAGGCCGCTGAGAAGGACGCCGAGTAGCGCCTCCTCTTTTGACTCGTAGCCCTTGGGTTCGGGTAAAGTATCATACCGGGTATCACCGGATACGTTCGTACGGTGCATCGATTTACAGCTAAGGCGAGATCGGGCACCGTACGCCTATATACACGCCAGCCGAAAGGAGAGGATATGCTTCCAAGGATCGAATCCGCTCTTGTTCCCTACGTTATCGAGCAGACCCCCCGTGGTGAGCGCAGCTACGATATCTACTCGCGCCTCTTGAACGACCGCATCATCTTCTTGGGTGAAGAGATCAACTCCGTGACCGCGAACCTCGTGATCGCGCAGCTGCTTCATCTCGAGAGCCAGGATTCCGAAAAGGACATCTCGCTCTACATCAACTCCCCGGGCGGCGAGGTCTATTCCGGCCTGGCTATCCTGGACACCATGAACTACATCAAGCCCCAGGTATCCACCATCTGCGTGGGCATGGCTGCTTCCATGGCGGCCGTGCTACTGAGCTGCGGCGCCAAGGGCAAGCGCTTCTGCCTGCCCAACTCCATGGTGATGATTCACCAGCCCAGCGGCGGCGCCCAGGGACAGCAGACCGAGATCGAGATCGCCGCTCGCGAGATTCGCGAGACCCGCGCCACGCTCAACAAGATTCTTTCCGACGCCACCGGCCAGCCGTTCGAGAAGGTCCAGGCCGATACCGAGCGCGATAACTATATGCGTGCCCAGGCCGCCCTCGAGTACGGCTTGGTCGATCGTATCGTTACCTCGCGTGTCGACGCTGCGAAAGCGAGCAATCAGTAATGGCAGATTTCACGTCCGATAAGCACGGCAACGACGTCGTTCGCTGCTCCTTCTGCGGTAAGACCCAAGAACAGGTGCGCAAGCTCGTCAAGGGCCCCAGCAATACCTTTATCTGCGACGAGTGCGTCGAGGCGTGCTCAGAGATCCTCGAGGAATCGCTCGCCCAGGACTTCATGGCTGCCGCCCAGTACGGCATTCCGATGGAGGAGTTCGATGACGACGCGGCCGTCGTCGATGCGCCGCGCTCGACCCACGAGGTGGCTTCTACGCTCATCAAGCGCGTGCCCACGCCGCACGAGATCTACGACGAGCTGTCCCAGTACGTGATGGGTCAGGAGGATGCGAAGCGCGCCATGTCCGTGGCCGTTTACAACCACTATCGTCGCGTTCTCATGGGGGATACCGGGGCTCACGCGTCCAACCGCGATGCCATCGCCGGTTCCTCCGAGTTGGACGATGTCGAGCTCGCCAAGAGCAATATCTTGCTGCTGGGGCCCACCGGCACCGGCAAGACGCTGCTCGCCCAGACGCTCGCCCGTATTCTGGAGGTACCCTTCGCCATCGCCGACGCCACCGCCCTCACCGAGGCCGGCTATGTTGGCGAGGACGTCGAGAACATCCTGCTCAAGCTCATCTCCGCTGCCGACGGCGACATCGAGCGCGCCCAGATCGGCATCATCTACGTCGACGAGATCGACAAGATCGCCCGCAAGGCCGAGAACCTGTCGATTACGCGCGATGTGTCGGGCGAGGGCGTGCAGCAGGCACTGCTCAAGATCCTCGAAGGCACCGTCGCCAGCGTTCCGCCCACCGGTGGCCGCAAGCATCCCCAGCAGGAGCTGCTGCAGATCGATACGACCAATATCCTGTTCATCTGCGGCGGCGCGTTCGTCGGTCTCGACAAGATCGTCTCCGATCGCGTGGGCAACAAGGGCATCGGTTTCAATTCCGAGATCGCCGGTCCCACCAGCGCCGACGAGAACGACCTGCTGCATCAGGTTCTGCCGCAGGATCTAAACGCCTTCGGCATGATCCCCGAGTTCATCGGCCGTACGCCCGTGATCACGCAGACGCAGGCGCTCGATGAGGACGACCTGGTCCAGATCCTCACCGGTCCGCGCAACGCCATCACCAAGCAGTATCGTCGCATGTTCCAGATCGAGGGCTGCGAGCTCGAGTTCGAACCCGATGCCCTGCATGAGATCGCGCATAAGGCGCTCGACCGCAAGACGGGCGCGCGTGGTCTTCGCTCGATCTGCGAGGAGTTGCTGCAGCAGACGATGTTCGACCTCCCGAGCGAGGAGAACGTTGCCAAGGTCGTGGTGACCGCCGCCGCCGCTCGCGGAGAGGAACAGCCCGTCCGAATCCTGAACGGTGCCGTTGCCGCCACCAAGCCGCAGTCGCTCGACTTGGATTAGCTCTGGCGGTCTCCTGTATTCGCCGCGTTGAATTCGTACAGCCGGTTCGCACGTCTTGTGCGAGCCGGCTGTTTGCATCGGCTCCACGATAAGACGCGGACGCGCCGTTCGGGCTGCCGTCGTAGGCGGCCTATCGAGATTGTCTATGTAGTCGCTTGAGCGCGATGGCTGCCTCGGAGCAGGTGCGCTTCTATGCTATCCTGTTGCACCGGTTATGAACTTATGTCCCATCGTTCGGTCGCGTCGGATCGTTCAGGTTCATCGATGACGCCGGCGCGTTCGCTCGGAGGAAGGAAATCCCCATGGAAGAGATGCCGAAGACATACGACCCTGCGGTCAACGAGCCCGCTATCCTGCAAAAGTGGCTCGATGGCGGTTACTATAAGCGCCGCGAGGGCGTGGGCGACTGCACGGTAACCATTCCGCCGCCCAACGTCACGGGTATTCTCCACATGGGTCATGCCACCGACGACTCCATCCAGGATGCAATCGTCCGCATGGCGCGCATGCGCGGCCGCTCGACCCGCTGGATTCTGGGCACCGACCATGCTGGCATCGCCACGCAGACCAAGGTCGACAAGAAGCTCAAGAGCGAGGGCGTTTCTCGCCTGGAAATCGGCCGTGAGAAGTTCCTCGATGCCTGCTGGGACTGGACGCATGAGTACGGCGGCACCATCGTCGAGCAGATCAAGCGCATGGGCTGCTCCGTCGACTTCGACGGCGAGCGCTTCACCATGGACGAGGAGTACGCCGAGGCGGTTCGCAAAGTGTTTTGCGACTGGTACCACGATGGTCTCATCTACCGCGGCAAGCGCATCGTCAACTGGTGCCCCGACTGCACCACCGCTATCTCGGACGACGAGGCGGAGTACAAGGAGGAGGACGGCCACCTGTGGCACCTCCGCTACCCGCTGACCGAGCCCGTCAACGGCCAGGAGTACATCGTCGTGGCCACCACCCGCCCCGAGACCATGCTCGGAGACACCGGCATCGCCGTGTCCAGCAAAGACTCCGAGAAGGCGGCGTTCGTCGGCAAGACCGTGCGCCTGCCCATCGTCGACCGCGAGATCCCCATCTTCGACGACTGGCACGTCGACCCCGATTTCGGCTCCGGCTTCGTCAAGGTCACCCCGGCGCACGACCCCAACGACTACGCCATGGGCGAGGCTCACGGTCTGCCGAAGATCAACATCTTCGACGAGCACGCCGTCGTCGTCGAGGGCTACGGAGAGTTCACCGGTATGACGCGCGACGAGTGCCGCGAGGCCGTGCTGGCGTGGTTCGAGGAGCACGACCTGCTCGACCATATCGACGAGCACAGGCACTCCGTCATGCATTGCTACCGCTGCGACCAGACCCTCGAGCCCTGGCTATCCGAGCAGTGGTTCGTCGCCGTCGACAAGCTCAAGGAGCCTGCGCTCGACGCCGTGCGCGACGGTCGCGTGACCTTCCACCCGGCCCGCTGGACCGATACCTATACCACGTGGATGGAGAACCTCAAGGACTGGTGCATCTCGCGCCAGCTGTGGTGGGGCCATCGCATCCCCGTGTTCTATTGCGAGGAGTGCGGCTGGGAAGACGCCTGCATGGACGATGTGACCGTGTGCCCCAAGTGCGGCTGCGCCCACGTGTATCAGGACGAGAACGTGCTCGACACCTGGTTCAGCTCCCAGCTGTGGACCTTCGCCACGCAGGGCTGGCCGCAGCATCCCGAGCAGCTCGAGGGGCACCATCCCACCACGGCCCTCGTCACCGCGCGCGACATCATCGCCCTGTGGGTGGCCCGCATGGTCATGAGCTCGCTGTACTTCCTCGACGAGGTCCCGTTCCAAGACGTCGTGATCTACCCGACCATCCTGGCGAAGGACGGCAGCCGCATGTCCAAGTCCAAGGGCAACGGCGTGAACCCCATGGACCTCATCGATATGTACGGCGCCGACGCCATGCGCTACAACCTGCTGACGCTGTGCACCACCAACCAGGACGTCAAGTTCGACGCCGATATCGATAAGAAGACCAAGGCGCTCAAGGGCTCGGCCCGCACCGAGCAGGCCCGCGCGTTCGTCACCAAGATCTGGAACGCCAGTCGCTTCCTGCTCATGAACATGGAGGGCTACACCCCCGGCGAGCCCGTGGCGGAGACCGCGGCCGACGCCTGGATGTTCAGCCGCCTGGCCAAGGCCGTCCGCATGGTCACCGAGGGCATCGAGAACTACACCTTCGGCGAGATGGCCCGCGGCGTCCAGAACTTCTTCTGGAACGAGGTCTGCGACTGGTACGTCGAGGTCACCAAGACCCGTCTCAAGGACGACGCCGCCCGCCTGCAGGCCCAGCGCAACCTCATCTTCGTGCTGGATACCTCGCTGCGCCTGATGCACCCGCTCATGCCCTTTGTCACCGAGGCTATCTGGGACACCATGCCCGCGAGCTACCTCGACATGAACGAGGACGGCTCCTGCGAGCGCGCCGAGGCCCTTATGGTCGCCGCCTGGCCCGAGCCGGCCGATTTCGAGCGGTTCATCGACGAGCCCGCTGAGAAGTCCTTCGAGCTCACCCGCGCCGTAGTCACGGGCGTCCGCACGAGCCGCGCTCGGTACCGCATCTCCCCGAAGGAGGCGCTGCGCTGCGAGATCAAGGCCGCATCCGATGACGTGGTGGCCGCCATCCAGGGCATGTCGGAGTTTATCTGCGGTTTGGCGAACGTGAGCGAGCTCGTGGTATCCCATGCCGACGGTTTCGTGAAGCCAGATAAGGCCATCGCTCTACCCGGTGCCGATTTCGACGCCTACGTCGTCATGGGCGACCTTGTGGATTTCGAGGCCGAGCGCGCCCGTATGGAGAAGGAGCTCAAGGCTGCCGAGAAGGAGCTGGCAAGCGCGGAGAAGACCCTGTCCAACCAGGGCTTCATCGCCAAGGCGGCGCCCGAGATCGTGGAGGGCAAGCGCGCCCGCGCCGCTGAGCTGGCAGAGACCATCGCCGCGCTGAAGGCGCAACTCGCCGATTTCTAAGCACCGTTGCTCGTGCTGGCCCGGACGCCCTCGTGGCTTCCGGGCCTTTTTGCCGAGGTCTCAGTGTGACCGGCATCCTCATGGCACTAAATGTAAGTATTGAGTCTTTCGGTCGCTGGATTCATGCGTGTATATAGCTCGAAATCGTACACGTGACCACTTTGAGTCGTCATCGGCTCTGAAATCACCGGTTTTCTGACGGATGCAGCCCTCGTTTCAATTTGGAAACGAGATCGACGGACTCATTTTTTGCAATTACTGCCAGGCACGACCTAAGAAATGACGATTTTGGAGAGAACATGGCAAAGCGTTCCGATCCATATTCAGTTTCCTTCGATTTTCCGCTGTTTTCATACACTGAAGCGGTTCGCCTGGCTGCCGACACCGGCATGTTGCCGGGAACGACGGGCCCGCTTCTCGAAACGGTCGTCGATATGCTCGACGAGCTCGGCCGTCCGGACGAGCACTTCGATTGCATACAGATAGCTGGAACGAACGGCAAGACATCTACCACGCGATTTACCGCCGCGCTTCTTCACGCCGAGGGCTTTCGTACGGCCCTTTATACGTCTCCCCAGCTCGTGCGCTACGAGGAGCGCATGGAGGTGGATGGCTCCGTTGTGTCACCCGACGCCTTTCGTCGCGGAGTGTCATGTGCGGCCGAAGCCGGTCGTCGTGTGAACGCACGCAGGGCTGCACAGGGACTCGATGCCTATACCATCACACCGTTCGACCTGCTTACGGTGGCCGCTATGGTTGTGTTTGCCGAGGCACGCGTGGATGTGGCCGTGCTCGAGGTGGGCATGGGCGGCCGTTGGGATGCGACGTCGGCCACCGATCCGCGTGTCGTTGCTGTGACCGGTATCGGATTGGACCACGTGCGCATCCTGGGCGATACGCTCGAGGCCATCGCGGGGGAGAAGGCGGCTGTGATCAAGCCCGGGCGCTCCGTCATTTTGGGCGAGGGCACCCATGAGCCGTCGGTTGCCCGCGTGATGCGGGAGCGGTGCGAAGCGTGCGGCGTCGAGCCGTGGTATTCCGCTCACGAGCTCACCAAACGCCCTGCGCATCTGGGCGATACGGTCGGGTTTTCCTGCTCGGGCCCGTACGGCTCATATAGGTACGAGATCGCCAAGCCCGTCTATCAGGCACAGAATGCGGCATGCGCCGTTGCGGTGGCGGAGTCGTATCTGCGACGCGCCCTCGATTCGGCGGCCGCCCTGTCCGCGTTGGATGCCTGCCCCATCCCGGGCAGGTTCGATGTGGTGCGCCGCGATCCGCTTGTTCTGGTCGATGCATGCCATAATCCCCAGAGCTGCGAGAACTTCGTCGCAGCCTTAGACGAGCTCGATCCGTGCGTCGACGGTCGCCCGGCGCTGCTCTTGGCAGCCTTGTCAGATAAGGACGTCGACGGCATCATAGAACATCTGGTGCCGGCGTTTCCCCGTATCGTCGTAACGGAAACCTTGTCCGACCGCGCGCTTCCATGCGATGAGCTCGCGGGCATGGTCGCCGCCGCGCTCGAGCGTTCCGGTAGGCCTGCCGACTGCCTCGTTGCAGCATACGGCTCCGTATCCGAGGCGCTCGATGAGTTCGCCCGGCGTGGCGAACCGCTTGTAGCGGCCGGTACGATTACGCTTGCCGGCGAGGTGGCGGGCCTGCTGCGCATATAGGCCCGTCTGGTGAAAGGCGCATTGCGTCTGCAAGAACGCCCCGGTCCTCCGTTCATCACGGTGGACCGGGGCGTTCTCGATGTCTGCTCCATCCGGGTTGGTCGCAGGCCAGGGAAGCCTGAATCCTGCGTGACCTACAGGAAACGGTATTCCACGGTGCCGACGCCGACGTTCACGAAGTTGAGCGCTCGCGCGACGGCGGGTTGCATATCGATGACGCGCCCGTGAACGTAGGGACCGCGATCGTTGACGTAGGCGATAACCGATCGGCCGCCGTAGCGTATCTCGACGCGCGTGCCGAACGGCACGTTGAGCATGGCGATACCCATGGAGGTTTCGGTCACGATCTCGCCGCTGGCGGTGGTGCCGCCCATGAAGCCATCGCCGATGCCGTAGTACGACGCCACGCCCGAGAGCCAGCCGCCCTGGTTGGTGGAGGTATCTCCATCGCCGCCCTGGTCGGGTTTCGAACCGGTGGAGCCGCCGCTATCCGAGCCGTCGGGCTGGGGAGCGGGTTGCGGGCTGGGCTGCGGACTTGGTTGCGGCTGCGGCTGAGGGGTGGGGGCGGGCTCCGGCTGCGGGGCAGGGGCCGGTGCGGAGGGCTTGGCGGGCGCTTGCTGCTCGGCCTGTTCGATCTGCTGCTGCACCTGCGCCGCCGCCTTGGCGGCTTCCGCGGCGTTTTCCGACGCGGCCTTCTGCTCGATCTCGGCATGTGCGCTCTTAGCCGAGGCGAGCGCTTCGTCCGCCTTGCGCTGCTGCGTTACCGCGGCGTCCTTTGCGGCTCCGAGGTTCGAGAGCTTGGCCTGCAATTCATCGTGGGCGGCGTTGAGGTCTTCCAGGGCGCGCACGTGACGTGACTGGATGGTATCGAGGTATTTGCCCATCTCGATCAGATCGTTGAGCGATCCGGCCCCGAAGAGCATCGATAGCAGGTTCGCGCCGTCGTTTTGCTGCTTGTACATGGCGACGGCTGCATCCGATGCCTCACGGCGCTTTGCGGGAAGGACGTCTTGCTCGAGGGCTATGATCTCGTCGGCGAGGGCGTCGACCTGCCCTTGTAGATCTACGGACTTTGCCCGTGCCCGGCTATAGGCCGAAGTGGCTTGCGTCACCTCGTTTGCAAGCCGGGCGAGCTCGCTGTCGGTGCGGGCAGATGCGGCATATGCCGCCGGTACGCCAGCGAGTCCGAGGGACATGCTGAGGCCTGCGATACAGAGCAGGCGTGCGTGCCTGCGTATCGGCGCGCCGATTTCGTGTGCTGCGTCGCGATCGTGCATAAACCTCACCTTCGACCGAGTACGTTCGTGAAAAGTATACGCTGTAGAATGCTCACCTTAAAGTTGAACTTAAAGGTTCACAGGGGTACCATGACCGTCGATGGCTGCCTTGCGAATGGCGATAGCGGCCAGGATGTCCCCTATACGCCTGTCTAGCTGCTGATTTATCGTGAGGCTTCAGTTGCATGTAGGCGACATGGCGAACGGTCGCCGTGACCGTCGCCGCGCCGCGCGGCGTGCTACCCTTGGCTTGAATAGCGTTGCGCATCGGTTGGATGCGGATGTAAAGGAGGAGCATTCATGGCGTTCGTGCACCAGAACCGTATCGATTCCGTGCTATCTCGTCTCGAGGCGCTGCGTCCCGGCGCGCAGCTGCTCGTTACCGATCCCTGGTCGATCTTCTATCTCACGGGGTTCTATGCCGAGATGTACGAGCGCTTTTCCGGCGTGTTGCTGCGAGCCGGCTCCACTCCCGTCATCTTCGATAACGCGCTCTATCCTATCGATGAGTATGAGAATGCCGAGGTCGTGGTGTTCTCCGATACAGACGACCTCTCCGATGTCCTCATGCGCTCCATCGATCCGACACGTCCGCTTGGCATCGACGCGCAGATGCGTTCCGGCTTCCTGATTCCGCTTCAGGAGCGCGGGGCGGCCGCGTCCTACTTCTTGGGTTCGGGCGCCGTGGCGGCGACGCGCGCCATCAAGGACGCCCGCGAGCAGGAGCTCATGCGCGCCTCGAGCCGCATCAACGACGCCGTGATGGCGCAGCTGCCCGCGCTCGTGCACGCCGGCGTGACGGAGCGCGAGGTCGCATCGCAGCTGCTCGATCTCTACGCTGCGCAAGGATGCGAGGGCTTCTCGTTCGCGCCGATCGTGAGCTTCGGGGCGAACGCCGCCGATCCGCACCACGAACCCGATGCCACTGCGCTCGGGGATGACCAGGTGGTGCTGTTCGATATCGGCGGCCAGTATCAGGGCTATTGCTCGGATATGACGCGCACCTTCTTCTGGGGCGAGCCCGATGCCGAGAGCTCGCGTATCTACGACGTCGTCCGCGCGGCCAACGAGGCGGCGGAGCGCATGGTCCGTCCCGGCGTTCGCTTCTGCGATATCGACCGAGCGGCGCGTTCGGTTATCGAGGATGCGGGCTACGGCCCCTATTTCACTCATCGCCTGGGTCATTCGATCGGCTTGCAAGATCATGAGCCGGGCGATGTGTCGCTGGCCAACGAGGCGCTGGTCGAGTCCGGTATGACCTTCTCGATCGAACCGGGGATCTATCTCCCCGGACGCACCGGCGTGCGTATCGAGGACTTGGTGCTCGTGGGCGAGGAGGGAGCCGAGGTGCTCAACTCCTTCACCCACGAGCCTACGCGAATCGACCGCTAGATGTTAAGTGCCAAGACGTTGTTTACATCTCGATGGTGACAAATAGGGAGGGCTCCCGCATGCTGTGAGTTGTCTAGA
>NZ_JADNJJ010000150.1:0-15906 GCF_015554865.1 Collinsella sp. D33t1_170424_A12
AGGTCACCCGTAACGACATGGCCGCGTTCCTCTATCGCATGGCCGGCGAGCCCGCCTACGATGCCTCCGACGTCTCGTTCGCCGACATCGTGGCCGACACCCCGCATCGCGAGGCCGTGCTGTGGCTCGCCGCTTCCGGCGTGTCCACCGGCTTCGACGAGGCCGACGGCTCCAAGACGTATCGTCCGTACGACCAGATCACCCGCTGCGACATGGCTGCGTTCCTGCATCGTATGGCCGACAAGAGCCTCGTGTAAGACTGCCGGGATCACGTTCGATACCCGCGGCAACGTGGTGGGTGCGCTGGCATCATCCGTCCAGCGCACCCGGTAACAAGAAGAGGCCCCGACGGTTCCGTCGGGGCCTCTTCGTCATTTCGCCTCCCATGTGCTCAGAAAAGGGACAGGCACTAATCTGAGAGGGGAGGGTCTGCGGGCGCGGTTCGGATCGCCCGGCGGTCTGCTCGGAAAAGTGCCTGTCCCTAATCTGAGAGCTGGTCCGAGAGGGGTCAATCCGAGGGCGCGGGCAGCTCCGGGGCTGCCCGCGCGGGCGTGGGGCGGCCTATGCCGCGCGGACCATGGCCTGCTCGTAATCGCGCGTGCCGCGGAACACCTCGTGCTTGTACGGGTTCACGCCCAGCTTCTTCGCACGGTACATGATGTAGCCGAACGCCGCGATGTTGGCGGCCAGCGCGATGATGGAAACAACCAGGTTGATCTGGGGGTTGTTCACCGAATCGACCGAGAACACGCTGTAGTCCTGGAACATCGGGAACACCTGGGCGAACATGCACCACAGGGCCAGCGTGTTGGCGCGGTTCTGAATCCAGCCGCCCTTGTTCCAGAAGAAGTTGGCCACCGTGGGCGCCAGGAGCAGCGCCAGGCCGCAGTACCAGGCGTGCGTGGGCAGGCAGTTATAGGTGTAGCAGAAGTTCCACAGGTCATAGGCAATGATGAAGACCCAGGTCATGTCGGGCCACAGCATGTCGTCGCCCTTCTTAGAGCGGTAGATGCCCCACCAGCCGGTCATGCACAGGATGTTGATGAGGCCGGCCACGCCGTTGAACACGTTGTGCCAGCCGCCCATGAGCGTGACGCCCTCGGAGCTCACCCACGTGGTGCCGAACGCGCGGAAGGCGCTTTCGAAATCGGACACCACGGCGATGAGGATGTTGATGGCCACGATGGCGAAGGGGAACACCTTGAACCACTCGGCGCGACCGAGCTTACCCCAGCCGTACTTGATCATCATGAAGCCGATGCAGCCCGCCGTGGCGGCGTACAGCTTGGCGTAGTGGAACCAGCTGTTCATATGCAGGTACGTGGGGTTGTTGAGCGCCCACTCCATGCCCATGCCGGCGCATACGTAGATGCTGATGAAGTAGACCGTGAGGGCCGCGGGGAGGGCGAGGAAGCAGAAGATGCCGCCGGCCTTGGAACGGCGCGCGACCTCGTTGGCAAGGATGAGGCACGCGAAGACCGCGACCCAGCCCAGCCATTGGAACATGGCGGTTTCGCCATACACCTGGAACAACATGGGTTCCCCTTTCTAATTTGACGGTATGTCAACGCATTGTTGAGTTTCCATCAACGTTGACACTCCGTCAACAAAAAGTTGACGAAATGTCAGCGCCCGCTGCCTTGTGCGATCTTGGAAAGGAGACCTCGAAAAAGGGACAGGCACCAATCTGAGGCGCGGCGTCGCGAGTCGGGCGCCTCGCATCGTCGGCGCGAGCCCTTCGACGGACTTCGCTCGACCTCAGGGCAGTGCCTGTCCCTTTTCCGAGGTGCCCCGTTATGCGGTGCACGCCAGGTTGTTAGCGCTCGGGCCGGCGGTCGGGGTACTTCTTCGTGTACCCCTCGATATGCAGCGTGCTGGCGACGATGTCCTTGATCGTCTCCGTATCGACATCGGGATGCGTGCGCACGTACATGATGAGCCCGGTGATGAGCACGTAGAACGTTTCGTACAGGTGGTCGATGCGCACCTCGTGCGACGATGCGAAGTCAATTACCGTGGACTCGCAGATGTAGCGCGCCGTGCGGTCGGCGACGCGGTGGACGAAGCTGGCGTACAGCGCCGAGTTGCTTCCCGAAAAGAGCGATTGCGAGAACTCGTCGTCGCGTTTGAGAATGAGGCGCTTGAGCAGCTCGGCCGCGCTGTCGAGCGACCCCTCGATATCGCCGGCGATGCGCTGCGCGTTCCACTCGACGAGCTGCTCCACGAACGTGTCGATGCTTTCGTCGATGAGCGCGTCGAACGCGTCCTCCTTGGTGGGGAAGTAGTGGTAGAACAGCGAGCGCGTGCAGCCTGCGTGCTTGGCGACGGCGGAAACCGACAAACGGCTGAGGCCGTCCTGCACGCAGACGGTTCGGACGGCGGCCAGGATCTTCTCGCGCCGCGCGTCGTGCGCCTGGCGCTTGCGATTGGGTTCCGATCCGCGTGCCATGCCCGTCACGTCCTTTCATTTTACGTTTACGGCTCACCTGCTGAATACAGTCTTGACCTATGTTGACGAAACGTCAATATATTAATCTGACATACAGCTGACGATATGCGCGTGCGGGGCGCCGGTCCGGTGCGGCTGCACGCGTGAAAAGTGTAGCCGATTGGAGAGCCTGCATGGCAGACGTGCGCATTCTCGAAGTGAAGGAAAGCGTCTTCGCGAACAACGACCGCAAGGCAGACGAACTGCGCGACGACCTCAAGCGTCGCGGAACCTTCCTGCTCAACCTCATGTCGAGCCCGGGTTCGGGTAAGACCACCACGCTCACGCGCACCATCGAGGCGCTGCGCGACGAGCTTTCGATCGCGGTGATGGAAGCCGACATCGATTCCGATGTGGATGCGCGCACCATCGCCGGCACGGGCGCCCGCGCGATCCAGCTTCATACGGGCGGCATGTGCCACCTGGACGCCTATATGACCGAGCAGGGCCTGGACGGCTTGCTGGCCGAGGGCGATGGCGCCCCGGTCGACCTCGCGATCCTTGAGAACGTTGGCAACCTGGTGTGCCCGGCGGAGTTCGATACCGGCGCCTCGGCCAACGCGATGATCCTTTCGGTGCCCGAGGGCGACGACAAGCCGCTCAAGTACCCGCTCATGTTCAGCATCTGCGACGTGGTGCTCATCAACAAGATCGACGCGCTGCCGGTGTTCGACACCTTCAGCATGGAGCGCGTGCGCGAGAACATCCTCATGCGCAACCCCGAGGCCACGATCATCCCCATCAGCGCCAAGACGGGCGAGGGCATCGAGGCATGAGCCAGCTGGCTGCGCGAGCGCGTGGCCGCCTGGAAGCGCGCCTAGCGATCGCACCGCATCTCGAAAAGGGGACAGGCACTAAATTGAGGCGCGCTATTCGGGCGCCATCGTCGATGCGCGTCGACCGCGCGCCGGCGCTGCCGCGAGCACGCTTCGCCCCGGCGGACCCGTTGCAGACAGGTCTCGATTTCGTGCCCGTCCCCTTTTCGAGACCCCCGTCCCAGAACGCGCCGACGCCTGCGGCGCGCGAATCATAAGGAGAGGTACATGTCCCAAGAGCCCGAAAAGATCGTGGTGAACGGCCCCGGCATCAGCTGCTGCGAGCCGGATATCGGCGCCGAGTTCGTCCCGCCGCTGCCCGACAACCCGCGCCCTAAGATCGTGGCGCTGTGCGAGCACTGCACCAATCGCATGCTCAAGCGCGACCAGCTGCTGCCCTACGAGTACTGGGCGTTCGACGCCGCCGCCACCGACGAGATGGCCGACGTCCTGCTCAAGATGAAGATGCGCAAGCCCTATACGCTCGACGACATGGTGAAGGTCACCGGCATGGACGCCGAGCCGCTCGAGAAGCTCATGGACGAGATGAGCTACATCGGCCTGATCGAGTACAACTGGGAGAACCCCACGCGCACCAAGCAGTGGGTTCTGCCCATGCTGGTGCCGGGCTCCGCGGAGTTCATGAACATGCGCCAGTCCCAGCTCGACGAGCACCCCGTCATGGCCAAGTTCTTCGAGCAGTCCTCCAAGAACGCGCTGGCCAAGGCCGCGCCCATGGTGCCCATGGGAGGCGGCGGCGTGGGCCTGCACGTCATCCCGGTGGAGAAGGCTATCGAGACCGAGAACCAGTCCGTGTCCGTGGAGCACATCGAGCACTGGCTCGATAAGTACGAGGGCAAGTACGCAGCGAGCCCCTGCTCGTGCCGCATGAGCCGCGCGCGCCTGGGCCAGGGCTGCGGCGACGACCCCAGCGACTGGTGCATCGCCGTGGGCGACATGGCCGACTACATCGTCGAGACCGACCGCGGCCGCTACATCACGCGCGACGAGGTCTACGAGATCCTGCAGCGCGCCGAGGACAACGGCTTCGTGCACCAGATCACCAACATCGACGGCGAGAACAAGATCTTCGCCATCTGCAACTGCAACGTCAACGTGTGCTACGCCCTGCGCACCTCGCAGCTGTTCAACACGCCCAACCTGTCCCGCTCCGCCTACGTTGCCCGCACCGAGACCGAGAAGTGCGTCGCGTGCGGCCGCTGCGTCGAGGTCTGCCCCGCCGGCGCGGTGAAGCTCGGCCAGAAGCTCTGCGCGGCCAGCACGGGCGAGGTGCCCGAGTATCCCAAGCAGGAGCTGCCGGACGCGGTGAAGTGGGGGCCCGAGAAGTGGAGCCCGGACTACCGCAACAAGAACCGAATCGAGACCTATGACACGGGTACCGCGCCCTGCAAGACGGCCTGCCCGGCGCACATCGCCGTCCAGGGCTATCTCAAGCTTGCCGCCCAGGGCCGTTATGCCGATGCCCTGGCGCTCATCAAGCGCGAGAACCCGCTGCCGGCCATCTGCGGCCGCATCTGCAACCGCCGCTGCGAGGACGCCTGCACGCGCGGCCGCATCGACGCGGCCATCGCCATCGACGAGGTGAAGAAGTTCATCGCCCAGCGCGACCTGGACGCCGAGACCCGCTACATCCCGCCCGTGGTGGCGCCGTCCACCAGCGGCGGCTTCGGCGAGAAGATCGCCATCATCGGCGCCGGTCCCGCCGGCCTGTCCTGCGCATTCTACCTGGCCGAGAAGGGCTACAAGCCCGTGGTCTTCGAGAAGAGCAACCGCCCGGGCGGCATGCTCACCTACGGCATCCCCAGCTACAAGCTGGAGAAGGACGTCATCGAGGCCGAGGTCGACATCATCCGCGAGATGGGCGCCGAGTTCCGCTACGGCGTCGAGGTCGGCCGCGACGTGACGCTCGTCCAGCTGCGCGAGGAGGGCTTCAAGGCCTTCTACGTAGCCATCGGTTGCCAGGGCGGTCGCCTGCCCGGCATCGCCGGCCAGGACGCCGAGGGCGTGTCCGTGGCCGTTGACTTCCTGCGCCACGTGGCCGAGCAGCAGGAGAACGGCGGCACCGCCGAGCCCATGCCCGGCCGCACCGTCGTGGTAGGCGGCGGCAACGTGGCCATCGACGTGGCCCGCACCGCCGCGCGCCTGGGCTCCGAGCACGTCGAGATGTTCTGCCTCGAGAGCTCCGAGGACATGCCCGCCAGCACCGAGGAGGTCATGGAGGCCAACGAGGACGGCGTGCACATCTCCTGCGGCTGGGGACCGGTCGAGGTCCGCACCGGCGAGGACGGCCGCGTGAAGGAGATCGTCTTCAAGCGCTGCCTGCGCGTCTTCAACGACGAGGGCCGCTTCGACCCGACGTACGATGAGAGCGAGCTGCGCACCGTCGCGGCCGATCGCGTGGTGTTCTCCATCGGCCAGTCCATCGTGTGGGGCGATCTGCTGGACGGTGAGGCCGTCGAGCTCGGCCGCGGCCAGGGTGCCGTCGCCGACCCCAAGACCTACCAGACCGCGCAGCCCGATATCTTCGTGGGCGGCGACGTCTACACCGGCCCCAAGTTCGCGATCGACGCCATCGCCGCCGGCCACGAGGCCGCCGTCTCGCTGCATCGCTTCGTGCAGGACGCCACGCTCACCATCGGCCGCAACCCGCGCGCCTACCGCGAGCTCAACAAGGACGACGTGAAGCTCGAGAGCTACGACACCGCCAGCCGCGGCGACGCCGTGCACAACTACGCCCGCGAGAAGGCCGAGCCGTTCCGCGAGTACCTGGAGACCTTCACCGAGGAGCAGGTGCGCGCCGAGACCGCTCGCTGCCTGGGCTGCGGCGCGTCCATCGTGGACGAGAACAAGTGCATCGGCTGCGGCCTGTGCACCACCAAGTGCGCGTTCGACGCGATCCATCTGCATCGCGAGCATCCCGAGGCCAGCCGCATGGTGAAGTACGAGAAGAAGCTTCCGTCGCTGGCGAAGTATGCCCTCAAGCGCGAGATGAAGATCCGCTTCGGAAAAAAGGGATCGAAGTAACCCGCCGTTTCGGGACCCCGGTCTCAGAAAAGGGACAGGCACTTTTCTGAGACCCTCGTCCCGCCGGCCCGGGTCGGTCCGGCGTATCTGCCAGTTGACGGCTGGGCGTATGCCGTCGCAGCGAGGTTGTACGAGGAGTTGTTGATGCACGAGCTCGGCATCGTTTTCCATATCATTCGCAGCGTCGAGGACGTGGCGCGCCAGAACAGCATCCACCGCGTGTCGAGCGTGACGCTGGAGCTGGGCGAGGTGTCCGGCATTCTGCCCGACTACCTGGCCGACTGCTGGCGCTGGGCGTGCGATAAGAAGGACCTTATGCGCGGGGCCGAGCTGGTGGTCGAGGAGATTCCCGCCATCACGCGGTGCGAGGCGTGCGGCGCCGCGTACGGCACCGTCGAGCACGGGCGCATCTGCCCGCGCTGCAGCAGCGACCGCACCTACCTGCTCCAGGGCAACGAGACCCTGATCAAGGAGATCGCCACCCCGGACGAGGAACCCGTCTAAGGCGCCGGCCGCGCGCCGGCTTGCATGAAGGCCTTCGTTTCAGCCGCTCCCGCGCCCGCGCGAGCGGCTTTTGCTGTATAACTGCACCAGGTGCATACATCGGGTCGCGCGCGGGCGCGAGACAGGAGGACGGCATGGAGGCCATCGACGCTCACGAGGTACAGGCTGCTCAGGATATGCTGCGGTTCATCGAGGGCTGTCCCAGCATGTTCCACACGACGGCCGCCATCGCTGCGCGCCTTGAGGCCGTGGGCTTCACGGAGCTGCCCGAAGGCGCCTCTTGGGAGGTGGAGCCCGGCGGCTCGTATTACGTCACGCGTAACGGTTCGAGCATCATCGCCTTCCGCGTGGGCGCCCGCGCGCTCGCCGTACGCGACCGCTTCCATTTCCAGCTCGCCGCGTCGCATGGCGATTCGCCCACGTTCAAGATCAAGAGCGCGGGCGAGCTTGCCGGCCCCGCCGAGTATCGCCGCCTCAACGTCGAGGCGTACGGCGGCATGATGGACTACACCTGGTTCGACCGCCCGCTGGGCATCGCTGGCCGAGCGCTGGTCGAGGAGGACGGCGCGGTGATGAGCCATCTGGTCCATCTGGACCGCGACATCGCCATCATCCCGAGCGTGGCGATCCACCTCAACAGGGATGTGAACGGCGGCTTCGCCCCCAATCGGGCGGGCGACCTCTGCCCGCTGGTCTCTGCCGGCGTGTTGGGCGAGGGCAGCCTCGACGCGCTGGTGGCCCATGCCGTGGGCGCCGAGCCCGAGCAGGTGCTCGCATCCGACCTCTTCCTCGTCAATCGCCAGCAGGCGCGCGTGTGGGGCGCGGCCGACGAGTTCGTCTCCTCGCCGCGCATCGACGACCTCATGTGCGCGTACACCTCGCTCGAGGGGTTCCTCACGGCGGCGAACAGCGCGTGCGTGACGGTGTACTGCTGCTTCGACAACGAGGAGGTGGGCTCCAACACCAAGCAGGGCGCCATGTCCACCTTCCTGCCCGACGTTCTTACGCGCCTCATGGCGGCGCTTGATATGGACGAGGGCGAATACCGCCGCGCACTGTCGCGCTCGATGCTTGTGAGCTGCGACAACGCTCATGCGCTGCATCCCAACAGCCCGAGCCTGCACGATGCACAGAACAGCTGCGTCCTCAACGGCGGCCCGGTGATCAAGGAGGCGGCCAACCAGCACTATTGCAGCGACGCGTTCAGTCGCGCGGTCTTCGTGGCCCTGTGCCGCCGTGCCGACGTGCCGTTCCAGACCTTCGCGAACCGCAGCGACATGGCCGGCGGCTCCACGCTGGGCAACCTGTCGAACATGCAGGCGAGCATGCATGCGGTCGACATGGGCTGCCCGCAGCTGGCGATGCACTCGTCCTACGAGACGGCGGGCACGCGCGACGTCGATCTGACGATTCGTGCGATGCAGGCGTTCTTCGGCACGGACATCCGCATCGATGGGGCACGTGGCTTCGAGCTGGTGAGCGCGTAAGGACGGACGGCGGCGACCCGCCGTCTGGCCGCTTCGAGCCGGCGTGCCGCCGCCGTCCGCGCGGCCTGTCGCCGCTGGACTACCGTCGAGTCGAGCTTTCGGGAGATTGACGTGCGCCCTGTTCTTGCGTGCGAAAAACGGTTAGAATACACAGATGCCGCGACATGCGTCGCCGCAGTTGCCTCCGTAGCTCAGGGGATAGAGCACCGCTCTCCTAAAGCGGGTGTCGTACGTTCGAATCGTATCGGGGGCACCATGTAAAATCGCAGGCCAGAGGACGTGTTTCCTCTGGCCTGTTTTTGTATTCATCCTTCCTCCTTCATCTCGGTGGGGTGAAAAGGGGTGAAAGAAATAACGAACGACAGGCTGGCTTTGCCGTGGTGGGCCAGATGGACTGGTCGAATCCTCGTTGAGCGGCGCGAATCCTCCGCGCGTTTATCTGACGCGAGACTGGCGGCCCGCGGCCCCCGTTCCTTCCCGTCAGCTTTTCCACCCGGCGTCGTCCCGTTGCGCGCTTTCTTGACGCCGGGACCGATCGCGGTTCGTCGCGGCCTGTTCCCATGTGCTCTGGCCGAAGCATATCGTCGCCCGCGGCATGCATCGCGCGCATCGAAGTATGGCGGCGATACAATGGGGCGCATACTGCAACGGCGATGCGGCCGCTTGCCCGCTGTGGCGCGCGGCCGTTCATGTAAAGGGGAGATGGTACGCATGGCGTGCGTGTTCGGTGTCGACGTGGGCGGAACCACGATCAAGTTCTCGGTGATCGGCGAGGCGGGGACCATCTGCGAGCGCTGGGCGATCCCCACGAACGCGGCGGACGCCGGCGCCTCGATTCCCGCTGACATCGCGGCGCAGCTCGTGGTGAAGAACGCCGAGCTCGCCCAGACGGGCGAAGCGGCCCTCGCTATCGGCGTGGGCGTACCCGGTCCGGTGCGCGACGGCATGGTCGAGCGCGCCGTCAACCTGGGGTGGTCTCAGATGCCGCTGGCCGAGCTCCTGCACGAGGCCACAGGACTGCCGGTCACCCTGCTGAACGATGCCAACGCCGCCGCTCTGGGCGAGACCTGGATGGGCGGTGACGAGACCTGCAGCAACGGCACCGCGGTGTTCGTCACGCTCGGCACGGGCGTGGGCGGCGGCGTCATCGTGGACGGCTGCGTGCTCAACGGCCGCCACGGGTGCGCCGGCGAGGTGGGCCATATGCCCGTGAAGGGGCACGACACGCGCCAGTGCGGCTGCGGTAAGACCAACTGCCTCGAGTGCTATTGCTCGGCAACCGGCTTCGTGAAGACGGCTAACGACCTGTACGACGCGGCGGGCGATCCGCGCGGCTTTACCGAGGGCAAAGAGGTGTTCGAACTGGTTGCTGCCGGCGAGCCCCTCGCGGTGAAGGCACGCGACATCACGGTGGGCTATCTGGCGGACGGCCTGGCATCCATCATGTGCGTGGTCGATCCGCAGGAGGTTATCGTGGGCGGCGGCCTGTCGCACGCGGGCGACCTGCTTATGGAGCCGCTAGCCGAGCGCCTGGCCGAGCGCGTGTTCCCGGCGGTCCGCGGCCGCTATGCGCTGCGCCGTGCCACGCTGGGTAACGATGCCGGCGCGCTGGGTGCGGCGTACCAGGCGTTTCAGCTGCTCGAGAGCCTGGCGGGCGAGGAGTAGGCTCGAATCGATCGACCCGTCGGCGCGTTGGTGCGCCATGGTTTCATATCGCGCGTTTGCGGCCCGGTCTCGCATGTCGAGGCCGGGCCGTTTCTCAGCGCCATTGCACGCTGCCGGGTACCATCCCGTCTCCGAGCCCCGAGCCCCGAGCCCCGAGCCCCGAGCCCCGAGCCCCGAGCCCCGAGCCCGTGTCGCGCGCTACGCGCCGTACCGATACGGGCGGACGCGCGCCTCGAGGCCGGGTGCGCCCAGGTTTCGCAGGCGCGCGAGCAGCCCGGGCGCCAGGTCGACGCCGCCGCCGACTCCGGACGGGCATCCCGTGGCGCGCAGCCGCTCGAGGTCGCGCTCGCTGGCGGCCACATGCGAGCTCCCCGCGCGCAGGCGCAGACGCACCTGCTGGCATCCGAGCGCGTGCAGCTCGTCCTCGCAGGCGCGCACGATATCGAGGGCTGCGCGCGTCAACGGCTCTCCGCACGCCATGCGCGTGGCCAGGCAGGCGCCTGCCGGAAGGTCCCAATCAGCGAATCCCCAAGCGCGCAGCACAGCGCGCTCTTCGGTCTTGCGCCATCCAAGCTCGCGCAGCGGCGCGCGCACTCCCAGCTCGCGCAGCGCACGCGTGCCCGGTCGCGTCTCCTCTATGTCGTCGGCGTTGCTGCCCTCGAGCACGGCGTCGATGCCGCGCTCGCCCGCGGCCCGCACGATGGCGCGAAAGCCGAGCAGCTTGCAGTGGTAGCAGCGGTCGTGTTCGTTGCGCGCGATGTGCCTGTCGTCCAGGGGGTCGAGCGGTATGCGCACCACGGGCAGGCCGATCATGTCGAGCGAGCGCTCGAACGCCTCGGTCTCGGGCGTGCCGGCGAACGGCGTATCAAGATGAAAGAGCGTGGTGCGTTCGCACGCGCAGCGCGCGCAGACCGCGGCGAGGAACGCGCTGTCCACGCCGCCCGAAAAGCCCAGGCCGATCGATCCAAGGCCCCGGATGTGATCCATGAGCCGATCGAGCTTCGGATGGAGCGCGGTGGGCACGTCGTCGTGGAGCGTTGTTGTTGATGCAGGGATCGTCATGGTGCGTTCCTTCGCGATGACGCTGGCAGAAAAAAGCAAAACGATAGGCGGCCGGCGTGGCGGCGGTGCACACATCCGATACGGGTGGACGTGCATGCGCGCATGGCGCATCGCAGCCGCTGCGCTCCCTACAGGTACGTGCCAAGATCGAGGCCGGGCTGGGCGGCGGGCTTCGTGCCGCCGCTCGTTCGGACGGTGCTTTGCCGCGCAAGGAGGAAGGGGCGGACGAGCGAACGGTGGCAAGGGTCTTCCGTCGATTCGCGCGAGGTTGTAGCTACCGCGGCCTCGGCGTCGCGTTCCGCGGCGGCCCGCGCCTCCTTCTGCTGCTCGATCTGCTCGATAAGGAACTGAACACCGCGCCGCCCGATCTCGTAGCCGGCGGGGGCGCACGTGGTGAGCGGGACGCCGCCGCTCCAGGCCAGGGGGTTGCCGTCGCAGCCCGCGACGGCGATATCGTCCGGCACCGCAAGGCCCGCATCCTGGATGCCCGCGATCACGCCCGTCGCCAGGACGTCGGTGAGCGCGAGCACGAAGTCCGGCCGCGTGTCCTCCGGATCGGCTGCCAAACGGCTGCCGATCATGTAGCCGTCGCGCGCGAGGTTCCAAGCGCCCTCATCGAGATGCTGAAAGTCAACGTCCGGATATTTGCGCGCAACTTCGCGGACGCCCTCGATGCGTCGCGCGAGGGCGGGGTCCTCGGCCTGTCCCACCACGGCGATGCGACGGGCACGCAGGGAGATGGCGTGTTCGGCGATGAGGCGCCCCTGGGCGACGTTGTCCGCGGCAACGAAGTAGCCTGGAAGATCGGAATGGGTATCGAGGTACACTACGGGGATGGGCAGCGCGCCGGCCCGCGGGCTCCAGTCCTTGCCGGTAAGCGGCTGCACGAGGATGCCCGACATCTGCGTGCCCATGAAGTAGCGCAGGTAGTCCTGTTCGAGGTCGAGGTCTTCGTCTGCGTTGGCTATGAGCAGGCCGTACCCGTGGCGCCGCGCCTCGCTGTGCGCGCCGTTGGCGATCTGCAGGCTAAAGCCGTGGTCGAGGCGGGGGAGCACCAGGCCGAAGGACGCGTTGCGGCCACCGGCCAGCATGCGTGCGCTCTGGTTGGGCAGAAAGCCCAGCTCGGCCATGGCGTCACGTACACGCGCGAGAGTCTCGGGGCGAAGCTTGCCCGGATGGTTGATGGCGTTCGAAACCGTGCCCAGCGAGACGTGGGCCGCGCGCGCGACATCTTGGATGGTGACGTGTGCCATAGGGCGTTCGACTCCCATATTGATACGTTTCAATAGCGCATCCAGTGTACCACGGGTGGGGCGGAGCGCCCTGCAGCCTGCGGTCGGCGTGCATCCTCGTGTTGGCGCTATCTTGGTGCGCTTGCGCTCCGGCGGAGCGGTTTCGGCGCACCCTGTGCCCTGTCGGGCGCGCCCGTTCTCGACACCCGGCCCTCGGCGCCTATCCGTGCATCTTATCGGGCTGCGTCAGCTCGGCGCGCCAGCCATCGCACAGGGAGCGGTAGCGCGGGCCATACAGGCTTCCACGCTGCCAGATAAGGCAGAAATCGTGTTCGATATGGAAGTCGCGCGGCGTGATGTCAACGAGCTCGCCGCGGGCCAGCTCGTCCTCCACCGCCACGCGGTACATAAACGTGATTCCGGCGCCTGCCTGCACGCACGCTTTGATGGCGGGAATGCTCTCGAGCTCCACTATGCCCGCAAAGTCCCCGAGCGCGAGGTCGCGTGCCGCCAGGTGCTTCTCCAAGATCTCGCGCGTACCCGACCCCGCTTCACGCAGGATGAGGCGCTCGCCCAGCAGGTCGCGAATCGACGTCCGCTTGACGGCGACCCCGCTTGCCGCACCCGACGCCACGGCGCAGTATCGCTCGCTCGAAAGGGTGGCAAACGCGAAGTGGTCGCGATCAAACGATCCCTCCACCAGGGCGAAGTCGATATCTCCTCGATCGAGTGCCGCCACCAGGTCGCGCGTGTTGCCGGCAACCAGCGCCACCTCCGCGTGCGGATGCGCCTGCAGGTGCGCCGCCACGAGCCGCGGAGCCACGTAGTCGGCGATGGTGCGGGTGCAGCCGAAGTGCAGCGGCGCGTCCGCGGCAACCTCGCCGGGCGTGCCCGCCGCGAGCGCCGCGGCTTCGTCGCGCATGCGCGCCTCGTCGTTTTCGATCGTAAGGAGCCGCTGGTAGAGCAGGTCGCCCGCAGGCGTGGGCTCGACGCCGCGGCTCGTTTTGGAAAACAGCTCGCAGCCGTAGTGCGCTTCGAGCTGCCGGATGTGCTGCGACACCGCGGGCTGCGTGATCAGCAGCGCCGCAGCCGTGCGCGTGAAGCTCCGTTGCCGGTACACCTCTAAAAATGTATGCGTGCGATAGTCGAGCATATCCGCCTCATAACAAATCGTGATGCAACGATAATCAAAACGATACTTCCCATTATAAAGCGTGGTCATACGATAGAGCCTAGCTTGAATAGACGGCTCGTGGCCCGCCGTGGCTGCAGCGCCGCCGTCCCATCCCCCGGCGGCGCTGCAGCCATGACGAGACGGCGGGTCCCATCTCGCAACGCAGGGGGCGCGGCCCCGGAAAGGTATGGAAACGTGGAGCTCATCAAGGATTTCAAAGACCTGTGGCGCGGCGTCGCGCTGGCGCTGGTCATCGCCGTGCCGGCATGGTTGCTGGGTAAGCAGTTCGAGGTTATCGGCGGCCCGGTGTTCGCCATCCTCATCGGCATGGTGCTGGCAACCCTTCTGCGCCGTCGTCCGGGCGTGGCCGAGGCCACCTCGGCGGGTATCAAGTACACGTCGAAGAAGATTCTCCAGTATGCGGTCATCCTGCTGGGCTTTGGCCTCAACCTGGGCGAGATCGCCAAGGTCGGCGCGAAGTCGCTGCCCATCATCGTAGCCACCATCACCACGTCGCTCGTCGTGTCCTACGTGCTGCACCGTGCCATGAAGGTTCCCACGAAGATCTCCACGCTGGTGGGCGTGGGCTCCTCCATCTGCGGCGGCTCGGCCATCGCTGCCACGGCGCCCGTCATCGACGCCGATGACGAAGAGATCGCGCAGGCCATCAGCGTCATCTTCCTCTTCAACATTCTCGCAGCGCTCATCTTCCCCACGCTCGGCAGCATGCTCGGCATGACCAACGAGGGCTTCGGTCTGTTCGCCGGCACCGCGGTCAACGATACCTCCTCGGTGACGGCCGCGGCGGCGGCATGGGACGGCATGCATCCCGGCTCCAACGCGCTCGACCATGCCACCATCGTGAAGCTCACGCGTACGCTCGCCATCATCCCCATCACGCTGGGACTGGCGTTCCTGCAGGTCCGTAGGGCCAAGCGCGCTGCAGAGGCGGGTGAGGGCACGGGCCAGGCGGCCGGTACCTTCGATATCAAGAAGATCTTCCCGTTCTTCATCCTCTTCTTCGTGCTGGCCAGCATTATCACCACGGTATTCGCGCTACCCGTTGCGGTGACGGCGCCCATCAAGACGCTCTCGAAGTTCTTCATCGTCATGGCCATGGCCGCTATCGGCTTCAACACCGACGTGGTCAAGCTGGTAAAGACCGGCGGCAAGCCCATCTTCATGGGCCTGTGCTGTTGGATCGCCATCACGCTGGTAAGCCTGGGCATGCAGAGCATGCTGGGCATCTGGTAGCGCGGGCCGCACCGGTTCGTGCCGCTGTGCCGCGGCGAGGATTCATCCGATAGGGTGGACTTGCGTGGCGGATTTGGTTCCAGCAGAGGGGCGGACGGCGCCGGCAGGCGCCGTCCGCCCCTCTGCTTTTGTGCTGCAGCGGTCCGGATTGCGGCTCTTCTTTGCTGGTTCTCGATTGGGCTCTGGCCTTGTTGTCACTAGATGCAGGTTTTGAGTCTTTTGGCAGAGCGAAAACCGCTATGAATAAAGCTCAATCTGATGAATAAGAAACATATGACAACAAAATGGAGCGAATGATGGGGCCGGCGGCCGTGGAGTCAGGCATTTCCACCGTGCCGAGGGCCGCAACCGTCTCGCGCCGCTCGTGAACGGCGCCCGCAGGGCCTCTTGAAGACTCAAAATCGACAATTGCTGCCATGGCCTTGCGCTCTCGAGCGAGAATGCGCGCTGCTGGGACAAAGCGCTGAATTTTGCATGCATGAACGTTGGACTCTTATGCAAATTGAGGCAACGGCGCGTCGCTGGCCCCTATGCCGGCGCGGGCGGGGGCGAGCCCGGCCGCGGCCCGCAGCAAAATAGCTGCGGTTTCAATTGGCGGCACGGCCGTTGCGGGGCCTTGTTCGAAGCGGTGAACGCCACCGTCGCAGATATGGTAAGTCTGCAGCCGAATTGTTATGTTTCCGTCAAAGTGGACGGCTTCTCGCATGGGGCACGTATCATATTTCGGGCACATCGACCGAAAGGCGCATCCATGCAAGAGGCATTCTTCTCGTTTATCAGCCAGTTCGGCTACCTTGCCGTAGCCGCGCTCATCCTGTTCGAAAACGTTTTCCCGCCTATTCCCAGCGAGCTCATCCTGCCGCTTTCGGGTTTCCTGGCTACGCAAACCGAGATGACGCTGCCCGGTGTCATTATCTTCGCCACCGTGGGTTCGGTGGTGGGCGCCTACTTCCTGTACGGCATCGGCCGCTTGCTGTCGCAGGAGCGCCTCGAGGGCTTCTTCGACACCAAGCCCATGCGCATGCTGGGCTTCAAGTCCGACGACGTCGCCAGCGCCATCGGCTGGTTCGACCGCAAGGGCCAGATCACCGTGCTCATCTGCCGTTGCATCCCGGTTGTCCGCAGCCTCATCTCCATTCCCGCCGGCACCGCCAAGATGAACATGGTCCGCTTCGCCCTG
>NZ_JADNJJ010000151.1:0-9294 GCF_015554865.1 Collinsella sp. D33t1_170424_A12
CCGAACTGCTGTGCCTCAGCGATCCCGATGCCATCACGCGCATCCATGCCGCATACGTAGCGGCGGGATCCGAGGTCGTCACCACCAATACGTTCGGCGCCAACGCGCTCAAGCTCGATGGGCGCGCCGAAGTCGAAGAGGTCTACCAGGCTGCCGCCGCGTGCGCCCGCGCCGCCGGCGCGCGCTACGTCGCAGGCGATATCGGCCCGCTGGGCGCGCTGCTGCGCCCCTTGGGCACGATGGGCTTCGACGAAGCTTACGAGCAATTCGCGCGCTGCGCGCGTGCCGCTGCCGATGCGGGATGCGACCTCATCGTCATCGAGACCATGACGGACCTCGCCGAGATAAAGGCCGCCGTCCTCGCAGCCAAAGACGTGTGCGACCTGCCTATCTTCGCCACCATGACCTTCGAAGCCGACGGACGCACCTTCCTGGGCACGTCCCCCGCCATAGCCGCCGTCACGCTCGATGCGCTCGGCGTCGAGGTCCTGGGCATCAACTGCTCGCTCGGCCCTTCGGAGCTGCGCCCCTTCGCGCGCGATATGCTCGCCGCGACCGCCAAGCCCGTCATGGTGCAGGCAAACGCGGGGCTTCCCCATATCGAAGATGGCTGCACGGTGTTCGACATCGGGCCCGACGCCTATCGCGACGACGTGGCCGCCATGGTCGCCGACGGCGTCGGCATCATCGGCGGCTGCTGCGGCACCGACCCGCGACACATCGAGCAGCTCGCTCGAATCATCGCCGGACGGGCGCCCGAACCGCGCCGTGCGCCCGGCTCGCTCACCGTCACCAGCGCGCAAGGACTGGTAGAGCTGCCCGCCGAAGGTCGCCGCATCGCGGTCATCGGCGAACGCATCAACCCCACGGGCAAGAAGCGCCTGCAGGCGGCGCTGCGCGAGGGATCCATCGACTACGTGGTAGGCCAGGGCATCAGCCAGCAAGAGCAGGGCGCCGACATCCTCGATGTCAACGTCGGCCTTCCCGGCCTTGACGAGCCCGCACTCATCGCGCGCGCCGTCGAGGCGCTGCAAGGCGCCACGTTGCTACCGCTGCAGATCGACTCCACCGATGTCCGCGCTATCGAGGCCGGCGTGCGCGCCTACGCGGGTAAACCCATCATCAACTCGGTCAACGGTTCGCGCGAGGTGCTCGACGCCGTGCTGCCGCTCGCCGCGCACTACGGCTGCAACGTCATCGGGCTCACGCTCGACGAGGACGGCATCCCCGCCACGGCCGAAGGGCGCATCGCCATCGCGCGCCGCATCATCGACGAGGCCGCGCGCTACGGCATCGGCCGCGATCGCATCCTCATCGACTGCCTCGTCATGACCGCCTCCACCAACCAGCAACAGGTCGGCCAGATCCTCGACGCCGTCGTACGATGCCGCTCGGAGCTGGGCGTCCATTGCACGCTGGGCGTCTCGAACGTGAGCTTCGGGCTGCCCGCCCGCTCGCTGCTGAACTCCACCTTCCTCGCCGCCGCCTTCGGAGCGGGCCTCGATGCGCCCATCATGAACCCCGGATCCGCGCGCTACATGGATACCGTCCGCAGCTACCGCGTGCTCAACGGCGAGGACGACGGTTCGAGCGCCTATATCGAGCGCTACGCGACATGGTCCGACCCCTATACAACCCCGGCGGGCGCGGGCATCGAAGCCCCTGGCGCTGGAACCCCGGGCGCACCGATCGCCACCGGCTCGCAATCGCCCGTCGAAGAGCTGCATCACCTCGTCCTCACCGGGCGCAAGGCCGATGTCCCCGCGCTCGTGCACCAGCTGCTCGCCGGCTACGGCGCGCTCGAGATCATCGACCGCATGCTCATCCCCGCCCTGGACGAGGTGGGCGAACGCTTCGACCGCGGCACTTTCTTCCTTCCCCAACTCATGGCATCCGCCGAAGCAGCGCGGGCCGGATTCGACACGATCCGTGATGCGATGCCCGCCGGCGACGTCGCCGACAAGGGCCGCATCGCGCTCGCCACCGTCAAGGGCGACATCCACGACATCGGCAAGAACATCGTGAAGATGCTGTTGGAAAACTACGGCTACCACGTATTCGACTTGGGTCGCGATGTAGACCCGCTCGCCGTGCTCGACGCCGTCCGCACACATGATATCCCCCTGGTCGGGCTCTCCGCCCTCATGACCACCACCGTCGCCAGCATGGAGGAGACCATCGCGATCCTGCGGCGCGAAGCCCCCGGCGTTCGCGTGTTCGTCGGCGGGGCCGTCCTCACCCCCGAATACGCGCAGCAGATCGGGGCGGACTTCTACGCCAAGGACGCCGCCGAATCCGCGCGCATCGCCGAGCGCGTTTTCTCAAGCTAGCTGCGGAGCACGCCGTCGCCCGCATCCGGCGATGCCCCGCAGCGACCGCTGCGCTCCACCCGCGGCCCCGCGCAAGCGATGCTCCACCGATGGACGTCCGCGTCGTCGCGGGGGCATCCGGCGCAGTACGGCCGGGCGCACACGGGCAGCGCATGCGGGGCTCGCGCCGCCCACGCCGGAGCCGGCGCGTCCTCCATCTGCGCGATCACCATGTCCGCTATCTGCTGCATGCCCGCAGCCGTGGGATGGCATGCATCGACGGCGTCGTAGCACACGCCGTACGAAGCGATATCCGCCACACAGGCGCCGGCGACGGCCGCCGCGCGTCTGATGGCATCGTTGTATTCTGCAAGCGCAACACCCCTGATCGCATATTTGAAGCACGCGAACCGCCGCCCCTCGGTATGGCCGGGGCACAGCGTCAAGCACCACACCTGCGCTTCGGGCGCTATCCGTCGCACGCCTTCCAGCATGCGCACGTACGCCGCTTCAAACCGCTCGAGAGAGACAAGACCCACGACGCGTTCCACCATGGCAGGTCCCTCGAGTTCCTCCCGACGCGCCGACGCCGACAGGCTTCCACCCATCACCTGGTTCCTGCCGCCACCCCATCCGTAATCGTTGATTCCCATATACACCAAGACGAGGTCGGGCTTCTCGCCCGCAGCGCCCACCAGGGCCCCGATGCGCGCATCGCTTATGCCCGCGGGAAAGCCGAAGCCCTCGACCACCGAACCAGAATACGATGAATTCGCAACGAGGCGCCCACCCACGTGCTCGATCACCTTGCCCCACCATGTGTCGCCCCGGCTCTCGACACCTGGGACATGAACCTCCCCCTCATAATGCACGCGCCAGCCCTCGGGCACGGCACCGCGCAGCGTGCTGATCGAATCCCCCAGCACGGAGACGCCCGGACCCACCAGCTCGATCGCCGCTCGCCGGGCAGCCGTCATCCGCTCGCACGCACCGCACGCGCTGCCCGTGCCCGCCACGACGTTCTCCTCCATATCCGAGCCCTCCTCTTCCCTTTCCTGCTTGAGCAGGTAACTTCTGCATAAATTCAATCGTATGGCAGAGACCCCCTCGGGTGCACGGTAGAATGGTGAGAACCGCAAATCCAGGGATGCACGCAACCCGAGAATCCGACAGGAGAGGCGCATGTCAATCACGCCCGCCGAAATCGCCGAGACCCGTGGCATGGTCTCCAAGCAAAACCTCGACATCCGCACCATCACCATGGGCATCTCGCTCATGGGTTGCGCAGACGAGAACCTCGAGCGGATGTGCACCAAGGTGTACGACCACATCACCCGAACGGCCGAGCACCTCGTCGAAACCGCCGAGAACCTTGAGCGCGAATACGGCATCCCCATCGTCAACAAGCGCATCTCCGTTACACCCATCGCCCAGGTTGCCGCCGCATGCAGCGACGTCGACCTGGTCCCGCTCGCCCATGCGCTCGACCGCGCCGCGGAGACCCTGGGCATCGACTACCTCGGCGGCTACTCCGCCCTCGTCCACAAGGGCATCGGCGATGCCGACCGTCGCCTCATCAACTGCATCCCGCAGGCCCTCAGCGAGACGAGCCGCGTATGCTCCTCGGTCAACGTTGCCAGCCTGCGCGCCGGCATCAACATGGACGCCGTGCTGATGTGCGCCCGGACCATCCAGGAAGCCGCCCGCATCACCCAGGACCGCGAGTGCGTGGGCGCGTCGAAATTCGTCTGCTTCGCCAACATGGTAGAGGACTCCCCCTTCATGGCGGGCGCCGTCCATGGCAGCGGCGAGGCCGACGCCGTCATCAACGTCGGCGTCTCCGGGCCCGGCGTCATGGCCGCCGCCCTCGAGGAGCTGCCCGATACGGCGGACATGATGGAGGTCGCCGAGAAGATCAAGGAGACCGCCTTCAAGATCACCCGTGCCGGTGAGCTCATGAGCCGCGAGGCCGCACGTCGCCTCGGCGTGGAGAAGGGCATCGTCGACCTTTCTCTCGCCCCCACCCCCGCCGTCGGCGATTCGGTTGCCCGCATCCTCGAGATCATCGGCGTCGGCCAGTGCGGCGGCCCCGGCACCACCGCGGCCCTCGCCCTCCTCAACGACTGCGTCAAGAAGGGCGGCGTCATGGCGAGCTCGTCCGTCGGCGGTCTGTCCGGCGCCTTCATCCCGGTGTCCGAAGACGCCGGTATGATCGCCGCCGCCGAATCCGGCGCCCTGTCCCTCGAAAAGCTCGAGGCCATGACCTGCGTCTGCTCGGTCGGCCTCGACATGATCGCCATCCCTGGCGACACCCCCGTGGAGGCCATCGCCGGCATCATCGCCGACGAGATGGCGATCGGCGTCATCAACAACAAAACCACCGCGGTTCGCATCATCCCCGCCTTCGGCAAGAAGGAAGGCGAATGCGTGGACTACGGCGGGCTCTTCGGTCGCGCCCCCATCATGCGCGTCAACCCCCATGCCGGCACCGTCCTCGCCCATCGCGGCGGTCGCTTCCCGGCTCCCCTCAACTCGCTCAAGAACTAGCATCCACCCCTCTCCACGCCGCTTTCCACGCGGCCTCCGGCGAGCGCGATCGCAAGGCACACCTGGGCCGCATCCTTCGGGTGCGGCCCTTTTCCCATGCGGGGCGCCTCCCCTCACGCCCGTGTCATATGCGGGTGCTCAAGAACAGGACGGCCCGACGAAGCGGACGCTCCCCACCGGCTGCACGCAGCGTATCCGCGCATCGACCGATCGACCCGAAAGGACATGCGATATGCACGACGACATCGCAGACCCCTCCTCTATCAACTGGAGCGAAGCCTGGAAAGCTCGACAGCAGCACCGTCGCGCCGCCGACGACCCCGCCATCTGGGACCAGCGCGCCCGTCATTTTCGACCCCACGCAACCCATCCCTACAGTACCGCCTTCCTCGAGCACGCAGGCGTCCTCTCCGGCGAAACCGTATTGGACATGGGCTGCGGCGCCGGCTCCCTCGCCATCCCGCTCGCCCATAACGGAGCCTTGGTCCTGGCATGCGACTTCTCGCACGCCATGCTCGACACGCTGCGCGAGTGCGCCGAAGAAGCCTCCCTCGGCCAGCAGATCTCATGCCGCCACCTTGCGTGGGAAGATGACTGGGAAGCCTGCGGCATCGCCCGTAAATCCGTAGACGTAGCAATCGCCAGCAGATCCATCGCCACCACCGACCTCCAGGCCGCCCTGTTCAAGCTCGACCAAACAGCGCGCCGTCGCTGCTGCACCACGCTCGTAGTCGGACCGAGCCCGCGCTATGACGCTCGAGTCATGGAGGGCATCGGCATCGATGTCGCCCCTAGCAACGACTTCATCTATGCCTTCAACATGCTTATAGAACTCGGTCGTCTGCCCGAAGTCTCCTATATCGTCTCCCCCCGTCTTGACACCTTCGACTCCCTCGACGAGGCCGTTGCCGACTATTCCCGCATGCTCGACGATGCACATGCCCACAAGCTTCCCGAACTGCGTTCATATCTCGCCGACCATCTTCTCGATAATCCGCATGCAGGTGAACCCGGAGGCAAAGGCAAGCCTCAAGGCGCCCTGCGGCTCGACCACGAGCGCACCGTTACCTGGGCCTTCATCTCCTGGAATCCTGCCGGCGCATAATGCCTTCCCAAGCTACCCCGACCGTCCGGTTTCGATTCGCGCCACGACACGGCACCGCCGGACCATGCCCCCTGCCTCCCCTTCTCCGCTTGCGCATTCTTTGCGAACTACCACGTATTCCCTTGTTCCCGCCGAAAGCTGCGCTACGGTAATGCATCAGTCATTTTCAAGCCATCCAGAAAGCGAGCGATCACCCATGGCCCTCTCAGGTAAGAACATTCGCCAGCTCCGTAGCCTGGCCCACCACCTCAACCCCATCATCCATATCGGCAAGTCCGACATCACCGATTCCCTCGTCAAGGAAACCGAGGCCGCGCTCGAGGCACGCGAGCTCATCAAATGCGCCGTCCAGGATGGCAGCACTCTCGAGACGCGCGAGGCCGCCAACCTGCTCGCCAACAGCACCGGCGCCGAAGTCGTGCAGGTTATCGGCCATCGCTTCGCCCTGTATCGCGAGAGCAGCCGTGACGATATCGAAAAGATCGTGCTCTCCTAGCCTTACAACAAGACCCTATCCTCGTTTTCCTTGATGATGCGCTCATAGAGCTCGCGGGTCTCGCGCTCGGGCTGACCATGCAGCTCCGTACGCACATAATGGAGATGGCTTTGATACAGCTCCACGAGCTCGCGACGTCGGCCTTCAAGATCCATCACGCGCATCGCCCGGCGCACCACGTCTTCTCTTGTCGGCTCCTGCCGTATCGCTGCATTCGACAGCCAGGATGCCGACAAGAGATCGCCCTCCTCGATCGCCGCATCGACTCCCCGCATCATGCAGTCGATGAACTTAGCCTGATACATCTTCCTCATACGGACGAAGAAGCGCGTATCGCCGCAATCGGGCACGTAGAGCGGTCCCTTATACACCTCTTCCAGCTTTAGCGCGGCATCCACCACCTGACGCATGGAGACGCCTGCCCGCTGAACCAATATCTCGCGCGCCAGCGTATTGAAATCACGTATATCGGTATCCGAATACTCCCCATTCAACGCTATGCCGTCCGCCTGCGTCACGATATACTGCGGCCCCTGGTCGCGCTGGCCGAATGCCCGGCGCACCGCCGTCAGATTCACATACAGGTTCTGCCGCGCTTTTCTCGGCTCCATCTCCGGCCATAGCTCGTTCGTCAGCACCGTCTTGCTTACGAAGCTAGGAATTCCCAGCGCCAAGCGCGCCGTCAGGATCGCCGCCTTGCGACGCTTCCACACCTCGTTCGTCAAGATACGGCCACCCTGGGATACGCTGAAGCCTCCAAACAGGCTCACGTTCACCATGTCCGCATCCTCCATGCATTCACGCAGCACGACGGAGTCCGTATGCCCCGACGACCCCTTCGTAAGCCCGTCCTCGAGCATGTACGAATTGGCCATATCGCGTGGAATCAATCGCTGCACGGATTCGGCGCGGCCTCCCAGCGCATACAGAGCCACGCGTATGCGCATGCGAAACGCCGGATCGAGCAGCTGCGCCCGGTTCACCGAGAACCATGCCGACAAATCGGCATCGAAGCGCGCCACCGAAAGCTGCATCGCAGTCACCCATGCCTCCGCCGGCGTACGGGCGGTCGTTGACAGATCGCACTGCTCGGCCTCCTCGCGCACCGTCAGCCGTGCGTCCGTGCGCAGTTTTGCCACGCGCTCGAGAATCTGCGCCCAACCAACCAGAAACGTCCTGCTACCATCCGATAGCTTCTGCACCTGCTGGGCACGGAAGCGCGCATTCAGGAACTGCCCCAACATCAAGAATTGCCAGCCCTCGAGCAACAACATCAAAAGCTGCTCATCCAAATTCGACTCGCGAACCGCCACGCGAGACGCATCGGAAAACGCTCGTTCATCGATCAGCGGACGTGCATGCATGAGTCGATGCACCGATGCGACCACGCGGGCGCGAGCGGCGATCGCACCCATATCGCGCGCATTCAGCAGTCTTACCAGGTTCGTCAGCCTTTCGTCGACCGACGTGTCCCATTCGCAACCGTCTACAAGCGCCCCGATATAGACACCATCGAGGTATTCGAGGATATTCGTTACGATAACGTCGTCCTCGCCCTCCTCGGGCGCGCTATACGGCATCGCCATCTTGGATGCCGATTCGCTCAGCACGCCATCCAGCCTCGACACATGGCGCTTCAAGATCTCCGCTTCGCGTACCGAGCCCGTCTCCTTATACGAATCCATAATGGCGGGCAAGTTCACAGCCCTGCAATCGCTCCACAGTCCCGATACGGCGACCGCGATCACCCAGTCCTCATAGCTTACGCACGAGGCAATCTCATGCGCGCGATGACGCAACTCGGTAGCCATCGCACGAGCGAGCTTATACTCCCCGGTAAAGAGCCCGGCCATCCATCCGGCCAACGCAACGGAAACATCCATGGTCGCCAATTGCTCTCCGTCCATATGGGCAAGCACCGACCGAATGAACTTAACATGGCCATGCAGCGCAAACAAAACGGGGAATTGCGAGATGGCTTGCAGGCATTCCGCGGTATCGCAAAGCTCTTCCAGAAGGGCTACGGCAGCATCCACGCGCCGAGCACGCATCAGCATTCTGACCGTCTTCATCGCGAATTGACGACGAGCTTCCACGATTGATCGACGCAGCAGCGAAAGCACACCGGAATCGCTTCCCAAACAGCGAAACGCGCGCTGCTCCGCATCGTATATCACGATCGGATACTCGCGCTGCAGGCGCACGAGCAGCTCCGTATGAACCCCCATGCCGTTTCTCTCGAAGTCGGCAATCGTTCCGCTGCCCATCATCACCATGAATGCGAGCAAAACCGCGAGAGGGTCTTTACGCTCCCCCAGATCCTGCAAAACATCCTGGTACAAGGTCGCCACGGCCCGTTCAAGCTGCCCGCGCTCCCCCGACGCTCCCACACCATGCGCATCGGCAACCAAGCACGGGATACCGCGTGTCAGCGCATAGATATCCACCGAGGGCGAGATGGCATACAGCTTGGACCATGCAGCGTATTCACGCGGCTGCACCAGCAAAAACGGAGCACCGTACTTCGTCGAGTCCGAAACCGCACGAATCAGATTCGCACTCGCCGGCGTGCACGCGATGGCGATTTTCATTCCCTCGTCCCTCATGGCCCTCAGGCGTGCCTCAACTACCTGTACTTGTTCTTTATTTAAAAGCGGCAAACCATCCAGCAGCACATACGGCGTGGGAAGGGGCGAAAGCGAATTCGAAAGATCATCAAGCAGCCCGACGAATCCTGGAGCATCACAGCTCGATGCATCCCGAAGCACCACATCGCCCGTCGAGGGCATCTCGCGCAGCGTGCCGGCGCACTGCATCAACATAGATGTCTTGCCAAA
>NZ_JADNJJ010000001.1:0-18683 GCF_015554865.1 Collinsella sp. D33t1_170424_A12
AAGCTCTTGAAATCATGCTCGCCCACCAGGCATGCGGCGGCGCGCTCCATGGCGTCCACATCAAGGGGGAGCCGGTGCCACCAGGAGTAATTGCGCGTGAGAAGCGGGCGCGCCTCCCCGGTGGCGATGCGATAGGTGTAGGTACGCGCACGGGCGTCGAATCGCGCGGAGAACCCGGGGGCGGCGTGGTAGACCTCGCCTAATGCGATATCGCCGGGAAGCAGGGCGGCCATCGCGCGCATCCAACGCGAGCGCGGAATGCGCAGCTCCTCGGCGAACGCCGGGACGCTCACGTACTGCGCGATGGCGTGCACGCCCGAATCGGTGCGGCCCGCGCAGGTAAGTTCGATGGGACGGCGCAAGAAGGTCTCGAGCGCGCGGCGGATCTCGCCCGCTACCGTGGTCTGGCCGGGCTGCTCGGCAAACCCGCAGTAGGCGGCGCCGTCGTACCCCAGGCGAAACACGAGCGTGCCCGCGGGCTCCTCGGCCGTCTTGGAAGCTTCCACATCAGTCATAGGTCGTTCTCGCATTCATGCTAGAGGGCGAATCTTGAACACAGCACCAACGCGACGCAAAGCGCGATGCCCATGCCGAGCACCACGCGGTCGCGAGGCCCCAGGGACCGGGAAGGCACCTGGCACCGCGAGCCATCAGCATAGCATCGCGCCGCCATCGAGTCGGCCAGACGGTCGGCACGGCGGAAGAGCGCCACGATGAGCGGCGTAAGCACGGCGGCCCATCTTCCGATACGCACGCGCAGCGGCCCCTCATCGAAGCGCACGCCACGCGCCCGCTGGGCCCGCTGGATACGCTGGAACTCGTCGGCCACCACGGGGATGAAGCGCAGCGCGATCGACAGCATCGAGCCGATCTGGGGCACCGGGACGCCCACACGGCCCAGCGGGCGCATCAGGCGCACGACGGCATCGCCGAGCTCGACGGGCGTCGTGGACGCGGAAACCGTCAAGGAGAAGCCGATGAGCAGCACGATGCGCATGACCGCCATGAGGCCGCGCGCGCCGCGTGCCAGATCCACCCCTACGGCGCCCAGCACGCGCACGGGCGCCGTGCCATCGCACGAAACCAGGTTCGCGCAGAGGGTGAACGCCAAGATGACCGCAACCGGCTTGGCAGTCGCGGCCACGGCGCGCGCACGCAGGCCCGCAGCGCGGATGCACAGCGCAAGCAGGGCGAACGAGGCAGCAACCACGGCTGGATGAGGATCCCAGAACAGCACGGCCGTATAGGCGAGCAGCAGCAGGACCTTGACGCGCGCATCGACGCGCGCGAGCGCGGAGTCGGCGCGGCCGGCGGAGAAGGAGCTAGCACCCATCGGCACCACCGCCCCGCAGGGACTCGAGGGCGCGGACGAGACGCGCGCTCTCGGGCGGCTCGATTCCGGCGGCATCGAAACATCCGGGGCGCGCCGCGAGCTCGGAAGCCGGACCCTGCCAGCACACGCGCCCGTCGCGCATAAGCGCCACGCGGTCGGCCACGGGCGCCCACTCATCGAGGTCGTGGCTGATAACCATCACCGCGCGACCACCACGGGCGAGGACGCGCGCCAGAGCGCGCACCATCCGGCGCCCGGCAGCGTCGAGCCCGGCCGTCGGCTCATCGAGGATGTAGGCGGGCGCATCGAGCGCAAGAACGCAACCCAGGCCGACGCGGCGTGCCTGCCCGCCCGAAAGCTCGAAGGGCGAGCGCTCGAACCATCTGGATTCGATCCCCAGCAGGTCGGACACGCGATCGACCGACGCCGCGACGCGGGCCTCGTCCCAGCCCAGATTGCGCGGCGCGAATGCGAGCTCGTCATAGACGGTATCGAGAAACAGCTGGTTTTCGGGCCGCTGGAACGAAAGGGCGCACCGCGCGGGATCGGGCGTGCCGCCGTCGATGGACAGCGCGCCCGCACAGGGTGCGAGCAGGCCGCAGGCCAGATGCGCCAGGGTCGTCTTGCCCGACCCCGAGCGACCGGCAAGCAGCGTGACGCATCCCGCGGGAGCCTCCAAGTCGACGCCGCACAGAGCGGTCGGACACGCGGGGTCGCCTTCGTCATATGAGAACGAAACGGAACGGGCGACGATTCCGGATGACAAGCGAGGGGCTGATGCCGACTCCGATGCAACGGACGATGAGCTCGCGGCGAATCCGCAACCATCGAGCAGGCGCGGCACCAGGTCCCCTAAACGTGCACCCGAGCCCCTCGAAAGCCCATGGAGGGCCCGAGCGAGCGATTCGGGTGTTCGACATGCTCCAAGATCGATTCCTGCGCGTAGAACGGCTCTGAGCGCGTTCGAATACCGTGTCGACACCACGCAGTCGTCCCAGAGGCCATCATCGCCCCGCGCAAGATCGCCCAAGTCGCCCTCCCACGTGGAACAGCCGTCGCGCAGCGCAACGAGGCTGTCGCACATAACCATCTCGGCCACATCGTGGGTAACCATGACGACGCCCGTGCCCCCTGCCGCGAGGTCGGCTACGAGCTCCCTGAACGACGGTCTCGCCGCGCTGTCGAGCATCGAGGTCGCCTCGTCGAGAACGACGTAGCGCGGGCGCATGGCAAGGGCGCTCGCAAGCGCGAGACGCTGCTGCTCTCCACCGGACAGCCCGTTTACGTCGCGAGCCTCGAATCCCGAGAGCCCGACCGCGCGAAGCGCATCGGCAACGCGGTGCGCGACGGCGGACTCGTTGAGACCGAGGTTCCGCGGCCCGAACGCGACCTCATCGAAAACCACGGTGCTGACGATCTGGTCAACCGGATCTTGCTGCACGAATGCGACGCGCTCGCGAACAGCAAGCCGCGCGCGCTCGTCATCGGCCGGATCGATACCGTCGATGACGACGCGCCCGTCGCTTGCAAGATCCATGGCGCAGAGCAAGCGAGCGCAGCTTGATTTGCCAGAGCCGTTGGGGCCGATAAGCCCTACGATCTCTCCGGGCTTGACGCGAAACGACAGCCCACGGAGCGCGTGCGTTCCGTCGGCGTACACGCGGCACGCCCGTTCCAGCTCGATCATCGACCCTCCTTGGCTTCGCAGGCGGTGGCACCCCAACGCCGTTCGATAAAAAAGAGGGGCGCACGCGGCGCCCCTCCGAAAAGTCGCATCGTATCCCGTGGGATACCTCGCTACTCAGCAGCCTCCTCGGCAGCCTCGGTCTCGTCGACGGCCTCGACCTTGGTCTCGACCTTCTTGGGAGCGGCAGCCTTCTTCGGGGCCTTCTTCACAACCGGCTCGGTAACGAGCTCGATGATGACCATCTCGGCGTTGTCGCCCTTGCGGGTGCCGAGCTTCATGATGCGGGTGTAACCGCCGTTGCGGTCGGCCCACATGCCCTGAGCGGCCTTATCGAAGATTTCGGCCACGAGGTTCTTATCGCCGAGCTTGGCGATGGCAAGACGGCGAGAGTGGATATCGCCCTTCTTGGCCCACGTGATGATGGGCTCAGCGTAAGAACGGAGCGCCTTGGCACGGGTCTCGGTGGTCTTGATGCGGTCGTTCTCGAAGAGCGCCTTGGCAAGGCTCTTCTTCATGGCCTTGGTGTGGCTGGCATCGGTGCCGAGCTTCAGGCCCTTCTTCTTGTTGTGACGCATGGTCTGGTTCTCCTCTAAAACACGGATCTTTAAGCCTTGAGGCTGAGACCCATGGACTCAAGTTTGTCCTTGACTTCCTCGATCGACTTCACACCAAAGTTGCGGATGTTCAGCAGATCGTTCTCGGAGAACTCCACAAGCTGACGCACGGAGTGGATGCTCGCGCGCTTAAGGCAGTTGTAGGAGCGCACCGAAAGATCGAGATCCTCGATCTGCTTGTCGAGCTCGGCGTTGTCGTTGGCCTGCTCGGGAGCGAAGATGGAGATCTCCTCCTCTTCCTCGGGAGCATCGGCGAGGTTCATGAAGGCAGCCATATGCTGGTTGATGATATTGGCAGCCTGGACGACAGCCTCGCGCGGATCCACGGCGCCGTTGGTCTCGATCTCGAGAACCAGGCGATCGTAGTCCGTGTGCTGGCCGACGCGACAAGCCTCAACGAGCTTGGCGCAACGACGGACCGGGGAATACAGCGAGTCAACATGAATGATACCGATGGGATCGTTATCACGCTTGTTGGCCTCATAGGAGACGTAACCACGGCCATAACCGATGCGCATGCTCATGGTAAGGTGTCCGCCCTCAGTGAGGGTAGCGATGTGCTGCTCGGGGTTCACGAGCTCGAACTCCGACGGGATGAAGAAGTCCGCGCCGGTAACCTCGCACGGGCCGTCGACCGAGATGGTCGCCGTAGCCTCGTTCGTGGTGCCCAGCGAACGGAACACCAGGCCCTTGACGTTCAGAACGATATCGGTGACATCCTCGACCATGTTGTCGATGGCCATGAACTCGTGCTGAGCGCCATCGATCTGGATCGCCTCGACCGCGGCGCCCTCGAGGGAGGACAGCAGTACACGGCGGATGGAGTTACCCAGCGTGTCGCCATAGCCGCGCTCGAGCGGCTCGACGGAAACGCGGGCACAGGTGTCGTTGATCTCTTCGACCTGAACCTGGGGCCTAATGAATTCTGACATGTAATACCTCCAGCCTCAGCAGCCCAAACGGACTACTTAGAGTAGAGCTCGACGATGAGCTGCTCTTTGATATCGCCGCTGATCTGCTCGCGCACGGGCATAGCCAGCACGTTACCAGACAGCTTCTCGATATCGACCTCGAGCCAGCCGGGGACCTCGAAGCGCTCGGAGGAAATCAGGGCCTCCTTGATGGGAAGGAGGTCGCGGAACTTCTCGCCAACAGCAACGACGTCGCCGGGCTTGACCTGATAAGAGGGGATGTCGACGCGACGGCCGTTCACGGTGAAGTGACCATGACGAACGGTCTGACGAGCCTCTTTGCGGGTGCGGGCGAAGCCAAGACGGAACACCACGTTGTCGAGACGGCTCTCAAGAAGAATGAGCAGGTTCTCGCCGGTGATGCCCTTCATCTTGCGGGCGCGGTTGAAGTAAGTGTGGAACTGCTTCTCCAGCACGCCGTAGATGAACTTAACCTTCTGCTTCTCGCGCAGCTGCATGCCGTACTCGGATTCCTTGCGACGGCGCTTGGGCTGACGGATAGATTCCTTCTTGCTGCTGTAACCGAGCTCAGCGGGATCGATCCCGAGCTGGCGGCAGCGCTTCAGAACCGGAGTCCTATCGATTGCCATAGTATTTCGATCCTTTCAGTTACACGCGGCGACGCTTCTTGGGGCGGCAGCCGTTGTGCGGGATGGGGGTCTTGTCCTGGATGCTCGAAACCTCGAGGCCGGCGGCCTGGAGGGAGCGGATGGCGGTCTCGCGACCAGAGCCGGGGCCCTTCACGAAGACGGAGACCTTGTGCATGCCGTGATCCATAGCGATCTTGGCGCAAGCCTCGGCGGCCATCTGAGCGGCGAACGGAGTGGACTTACGAGAGCCCTTGAAACCCACGGTACCGGCCGACTTCCAGGCGATGACGTTGCCCTGGGCGTCGGTGATCGAAACGATGGTGTTGTTGAACGTGGAACGAATGTGAGCCTGGCCCACGGAGATGTTCTTGCGGTCGGAGCGCTTGATGCGGGTAGCGGCGCCGCGCTTGTTCTTAGCAGTAGCCATTATGCGTCAAACTCCCTACTTCTTCTTCTTAGCACCGATCTGACGCTTCGGACCCTTGCGGGTACGAGCGTTGGTGTGGGTGCGCTGACCGCGGACCGGCAGGCCCTTGCGGTGGCGCAGACCACGGTTGCAGCCGATGTCCATAAGGCGCTTGACGTTCTGGGTGCGCTCACGGCGAAGGTCGCCCTCAACCATGATGTGATTCTTATCGATGTAATCACGGATGGCGTTAATCTCGTCCTCAGTGAGATCCTTAACGCGCGTATCGACGTTGACGTTGCACTCGACGCAGATCTTGGTGGCGGTAGTGCGGCCGATGCCGTAGATGTAGGTCAGACCAATCTCGACGCGCTTCTCGCGCGGAAGGTCGACACCGTTAATACGGGCCACTATGGTTCTCCTCTCTTAGCCCTGACGCTGCTTATGGCGAGGATTCTCGCAGATCACGAGAACCTTGCCATGGCGGCGAATGATCTTGCACTTATCGCACATCTTTTTGACGGAAGGGCGTACCTTCATCGTTCTTCCTTTCGGTAGTGCTCATGCTACAAACGGAATGTTATCTACTCGCCCAGCCGCAGGCGTTAAAACTGAAGGCTGGTAACTACATGCAAATGCGATCGCGGACTGAGCACTCCGGCGATCGTATTTGAATGCGTGTCTACGCTATCGTTATTTATAGCGATAGGTGATGCGACCGCGCGTAAGGTCGTACGGAGACAGCTGCACCGTAACCTTGTCGCCCGGGAGAATACGGATGTAGTTCATGCGAATCTTACCCGAGATCGAGCACAGCACAGAAACGCCGTTCTCGAGCTCAACACGAAACATGGCATTGGGCAACGGCTCGGTTACCGTACCCTCGAGTTCGATAGCATCTTCCTTCTTCACAAGCAATCATCTTTCTCTAAAGTGAAAACGACAGCAATAGCGAATGATACAACAGTCATTCGCTGGAATCATAAAGTTCTCCATCACTCCATATATAGAACAAGTTTGTCCTATTTAGAGGAGGCCGCCCTGCATGCTGCACCATGCTCCCTGGGCGTCGGCGGTGAGGACCACGGGACCATCGTCGGTAATCGCGACGGTGTTCTCGTAGTGGGCGGCGGGCAGGTGGTCGCGAGTAGAAACCAACCAGCCGTCAGCCCCCACGCGCACGCGCGGGGAACCAAGCGTCACCATAGGCTCGATGGCGATCACCATACCGGCCTGGAGACGCACGCCCCTCCCCTTCTTGCCATGGTTGGGCACGTTGGGATCCTCATGCATCGCGCGGCCGATCCCGTGACCCACGTAATCGCGAAGCACGCCGTACCCATGGCTCTCCGCAAGGGACTGAATCGCGAAACCGATGTCCCCGATATGGTTTCCGGGGACTGCCTGCTCGATGCCGGCTCGGAGGCAGTCGAGGGTAACCTCGCACAGCGCGCGCGTCTCCTGGGACGGCGTGCCGCAATAGAAGGTCCAGGCGTTGTCGCCCACCCAACCGTCCACGACAGCACCGGTGTCGATGGAGATGATATCGCCATCGCGCAGGATGATATCGGGATTGGGGATTCCATGGACGACCGCATCGTTGATCGAAGCGCAGATGGTGCCGGGGAATCCGCCGTAGCCCTTGAACGCGGGCTTGCCGCCATGCATGCGGATGATCTGCTCGGCGAGCTGATCGAGCTCGAAGGTGGAGACGCCCGGACGAACCATGGCACCAACGCGCCGGAGCGCCATCTTAGATAGCGCTCCGGCAACCTTCATCTGCTCGATATCGTGTGCAGACTTGATCTTGATCATAGACCGAGGACTTCTTTCACGTCCGCATAGACGACGTCGGCATCGCGATCGCCGTCGACGGCGTGGAGGATATCCTGACCGCGATAGTACTCGACGAGGGGGCTGGTCTGCTTCTCGTAGACGTCTAGTCGATTGGCGATGGTCTCGGCCTTGTCGTCATCGCGCTGATACATCTCGCCACCGCACGACGGGCACACCTCGTCCGAGGCGGTGCCGGTGTAGCCGCAGGCGCGGCAGGTGCGGCGAGAGGACAGACGGTTGATGATGACATCGCCGGCCACGTCGATCAGCAGGGCGCAATCAAGCTCGCGACCCATCTCGGACAGCTCGGAATCGAGCGTGACGGCCTGGAGCGTGTTGCGCGGGAAGCCGTCGAGCAGGAAGCCCTGCTGGGCGTCATCCTCGGCCAGGCGCTCCTTGACCAGATCGATAACGAGCTGGTCGGGTACGAGCTCGCCGGCATCCATGTACTTCTTAGCCTGGATTCCAAGCTCGGTGCCGCCCTTGACGGCAGCGCGGAGAAGATCACCGGTAGAAATATGGGCAACGCCGAAATCACGCACGAGACGCTGGGCCTGAGTGCCCTTACCTGCGCCCGGTGCACCCAACAGAACGATGTTCATGGGTTTGCTCCTCTCAACCTAACTTACTTGAAGAACCCGTCGTAATCGTACATCTTCATCTGGCTCTCCACCTTGGCGATGGTGTCGAGAACGACGCCGACCATGATGAGGATTGAGGTACCGCCGAACGCCTGGATGAGCGCGTTGCCAGTGAAGGAGAACACGATCGAGGGGACGATGGCGATGAGTGCCAGGAAGATCGCGGAAGGCAGGGTGATCTTGTTGAGCGCGTTCTTGATGTAGCGCGCCGTAGCCTTGCCGGGACGGACGCCCGGGATGAAGCCGCCCTGCTTCTTGAGGTTGTCGGCCGTCTCATCGGGATTGAACACCATGGAGGTGTAGAAGTACGCGAAGAAGACGATCAGGACAACGTTGAGGATCCAGTTGATCCAGCCGGTCGAAAGCGCATTGGCCACCGCCTGAATCCAGCCGACGTTCGGGAAGAACACGGCGATCTGCGCCGGGAAGTACAGCAGCGCGCTGGCGAAGATGATGGGGATAACGCCGGCGGTGTTGACCTTGATGGGCAGATAGGTGGACTGGCCGCCCATGATGCGACGACCCACGACGCGCTTGGCGTACTGGACCGGAATGCGGCGCTGGCCGCGCTCGATGAAGACGATCAGCGGAATCACGCACAGGATGATGAGCAGGATGACGAGGGTCATCACGATGCCCATGTTACCGCCATCGATGGACTGGAGGATGGCCTGGGGCAGGCCGGCCATGATGTTGGCGAAGATGATAAGGGACATGCCGTTACCAATACCGCGCTGCGTGATGAGCTCGCCGATCCACATGATGAGCATGGCGCCTGCAACGAGCGTGCCGACGACCATCACGTCGAAGATGATCTCGGGTGCACCGGCACCGTTGAAGGAAATGCCGAAGCCCTTGAACAGGAAGAGGTAGCCGATAGCGTTGAGCACGGCCAGGGCGAGCGTGAGATAACGCGTGTACTGGGTGATCTTGGTCTGCCCCACCTCGCCCTCACGAGCGAGCTCGTGCAGGGAGGGAACTACGCTCTGAAGCATCTGGATGATGATCGAGCTGGTGATGTAGGGCATGATGCCCAGGGAGAACACCGACACATACGAAAGAGCGCCACCGGAGAAGAGGTTCAACAGCGCCATCGCACCCTGCGCTACAGAATCACCTGCAGACTGGAAAAGGCCCAGCATCCCCTGGAAGGGGATACCGGGCACAGGAACGTGTGCACCGATACGGTACAGCACGAGCATAGCGATGGTGAAGAGAATCTTTCCGCGCAACTCTTTGATGCGGAACATATTCTTCAAACCATTTAGCACGGCTGCTCGACCTTTCCGCCAGCCGCCTCGATCTTGGCCTTCGCGGAAGCGGAGACCTTATCGACCTTGACGGTGAGCTTCTTGGTGATCTCGCCGTTACCGAGCACCTTTACGGGCTCGTCGACGCTCTTCACGAGGCGGGCGGCCTTGAGGGCGGCACCGTCGACGACGGCGTCAGCCTCGAAGCGCTCCTCGAGGGTAGAGACGTTGATGGGGGTGAACTCGATGCGACGGGGGCTCACGAAGCCAGGGAGCTTCGGGAGACGCATCGCGAGTGGGGTCTGGCCACCCTCGAAGCCGGCACCCTTGGTGCCGCCGGAGCGGGAGCCCTGGCCGTTCTGGCCGCGACCCGAATAGGTACCCTTACCGGAGGAGTTACCACGACCGACGCGCTTGCGACGCTTGTTGGAACCCTCAGCCGGAGTAAGATCATGAAGCTGCATTGTTACTCCTCTACGATCTCGACAAGGTGCTTAACCTTGAAGATCATGCCGCGGACACTCTCGTTATCAGTGATCTCGCGCGTGGCGTTGATCTTGTTGAGGCCCAGGGCGCGAACGGTGCGGCGCTGGTCCTCCTTGCAGCCGTTCGTGCTGCGGACCTGCTTGATCTTGATGGTGTTAGCCATGCTTACTGCTCCTTCTTACCGACGAACATCTCGGAGACGGTCAGACCGCGAAGCTCGGCAATGTCCTCGGGGCTGGAGAGCTCCTTGAGGCCCTCGGCAGCGGCCTTGATGATGTTGAGGCCGTTGTCGGAACCAAGGGACTTGGAGAGGACGTTCTTGATGCCCGCGAGCTCGAAGAGGGGGCGCACGGCGCCGCCGGCGATAACACCGGTACCCTCGACAGCGGGCTTGATCAGGATGCTCGCGGCACCGAAGTGACCGAGGACCTCATGCGGGATGGTGCCCTCAGCGGTGACGGGAACATGGAACATGTGCTTCTTGGCGTCGAGCGTAGCCTTGGAGATGGCCAGGGGCACCTCCTGGGACTTGCCCATGCCCAGGCCCACGTTGCCCTTGCCATCGCCGACGACGACGAGAGCCACAAGGGACATGCGACGGCCGCCCTTGACGGTCTTGGCGACACGGTTGATGAAGACGACGCGCTCCTCGAACTCGGAGGCCTCGCGCTGCTGCTTGATATTACGAGCCATTGCTTAATACCTCCTAGAAGACCAGGCCGGCGGCGCGGGCGCCATCAGCCAGGGCCTTGACACGGCCATGATAGATGCGGCCACCACGGTCGAACTTGACCTGGGTGATGCCAGCCTCGAGAGCGCGCTCGGCGACGAGCTTGCCGACCTTCTCGGCGGCCTCCTTGTTGCCGGTCTTGGTGCCCTTGAACTCAGCCTCGAGCGTAGACGCGGAAACGAGCGTCTTGCCCTCGGTGTCGTTGACGATCATGGCGTAGATGTTCGCATTGGAACGAACGACGCGCAGACGCGGACGCTCGACGGTGCCGAAAATCTTGCCGCGAACGCGACGCTGACGGCGCTTAAGGCCTGCCTGCTTCGCCTTGTTCTTGTTCATGCTGAAACTCCTTAAGAAGTCATGCCAGCACCTAACGGGGTGCTGGTCTTAGGATGCAAGAGAGCGCTTACTACTTAGCGGCCTTACCGAGCTTACGACGGATGTGCTCGCCAACGTAGTGGATACCCTTGCCCTTGTAGGGCTCGGGCGGACGCTTCGCGCGAATCTCAGCGGCGACCTGGCCGACCTGCTGCTTGTTGATGCCCTTGACGTTGATGTGGGTGTTGTCGGGAACCTCGAAGGTGATGCCCTCGGGCTGCTCCATGACAACGGGGTGGGAATAACCCAGGGAGAAGTCGAGCGCGGTGCCCTTGAGCTGGACACGGTAGCCAACGCCAGCGAGCTCGAGGGACTTCACGAAGCCCTCGGAAACGCCGGTGACCATGTTCTGGATGAGGGCGCGGGTCAGGCCGTGCTGGGCACGGGCGGTGCGCTCATCGTTGGCGCGGGTAACGATAACCTCGTTCTCCACGACCTCGACGCTGATCTCCTCATGGAAATCCTGCTCCAGGGTGCCCTTGGGGCCCTTCACGATGCAGGTGTTGCCATTAACTGTCACTTCGACTCCGGCGGGAATCTGGACAGGCTTCTTACCGATACGAGACACGGTGATCTCCTTTCCTTCTACACGCCGAGGCGATTACCAAACAAAAGCGACGATCTCGCCGCCGACGCCCAGCTTGCGAGCGTCGCGGTCGGCCATAACGCCCTTGCTCGTAGAAACGATGGCGGTACCAAGGCCACCGCGAACGCGGGGCAGGTCCTGAACGCCGGCGTACTTGCGCAGACCAGGCTTGGAGATGCGCTTGATGCCGTTGATGACCTTCTTCTTCTTGGGACCGTACTTCAGGGTGATGTGCAGGGTCTTAGCCGGAGCGGTGTCCTCGACGTAGTAGCTCTCGACGTAGCCCTCCTCACAAATAACGCGGACGATCTCGACGAGCTTCTTGCTGCTCGGCATCGAGACCTCAGCCTTGTTCGCAGAGTTCGCGTTGCGAATACGCGTAAGCATGTCTGCGATCGGGTCTGTGACGTTCATGCAGATTCTCCTTCGTTCTTGATGAACTCATGCTGCGGTCCTCCCCTGCCCCTAGCAGGTGAGCCAGACAGCACGTTCTTCCGTGCGATCAGGCACGTGCGCCTGACGCGCTGGCAGTGACTTACCAGCTGGCCTTCTTGATGCCGGGAAGCTCGCCCTTGAGTGCCAGCTCGCGGAAGCAGACACGGCAGATGCCGAACTTGCGGTAGACCGAATGCGGACGGCCGCAACGCTGGCAACGGGTGTACTCACGCGTCGAGAACTTCTGCTTGCGATTGCACTTGACGATCATCGATGTCTTAGCCACTTATTTCCTCCTCACATCTGAGTATGTTCGCTCCGGACGGGCGGCACGTGCTCTTCGCGCACCGCCCGTGGGCCCGGGGCATTAGAACCTATTTCTTGAACGGGAAACCGAAGGCGTCGAGAAGGGCCTTGGCCTCTTCATCGGTCTTCGCGGTAGTAACGATGGTGATGTCCATACCACGGGTGTGATCGACGGAGTCGAAGTCAACCTCGGGGAAGATGAGCTGCTCGGTGACGCCCATGGAGAAGTTGCCGCGGCCGTCGAAGGACTTGGCGGAGATACCGCGGAAGTCGCGGATACGGGGGATCGCGATGGAGGTCAGGCGATCGAAGAACTCCCACATGCGGTCGCCGCGCAGGGTGACCTTGGCGCCGATGGGCATACCGGCACGGAGGCGGAAGGATGCGATGGACTTGCGGGCACGGGTCACCATGGGCTGCTGGCCGGTGATGGTGCGCAGGTCGCGCACAGCGCCGTCGATAGCCTTGGAGTCCGTAGCGGCCTCGCCGACACCCATGTTGACGACGATCTTCTCGAACTTCGGGATCTCCATGACGTTGCCGTACTCGAACTTGTCCTGCATCAGCTGCTTGACCTCGTTGTTGTACTTGGTCTTAAGACGCGGAACGTACTTCTCTTCAGCCATGTTCACTCCTAACTGGGGTTTTAAGCACGGGGTTCACCATGAAAAGCTATCCTCGTGCCTCCTGACGTGCGCCATGCCCGCGATGGCTGTCTGAGGCATGACGAATTGACGGCAGGAGCCGACAAAACATTCGTTACTATACGCCGATTGCCTGCCCAGCGCCACATAAAGTTCAGCTGTGCAGGCAATTCCATAACTTTGTGATGGTTTTGAGGTGGATGGCGTACAGGCGCGTATTAGAACGCCGGCAGGACGTCCTGGCCGTAGTTCGCCTCGAGATACGCCTTGAAATCATCGGACTGGAGCAGCTCGACAAGCGCCTTCACTTGCGGATCGTCGGCGTGGTCGGCGGCTGTGCAGACGATGTTGGCATACTGCTCGACCGCGCGCGAACCGGTCTCCTCGTGGGCAAGCGCGTCCTCGACATGGTAGCCGGCCTCGATGGCGTAGTTGCCGTTGATCACCGCGAAGTCCACGGACTGCAGGGCACGGGGCACGGCCGCGGCCTCGAGTTCCTGGAACACCAGGTTATACGGGTTCTCGGCGATATCCTTGGGCGTGGCCTCGAGGTCCTCGGGATCGCTCAGCTTGATGAGGCCCAGATCCTGCAGGAGCAGCAGGGCGCGGCCCTCGTTGGTGGGGTCGTTGGGAACGGCGACCACGGCGCCGTCGGCGATGGCGTCCAGGTCGGCGGACTTGCCGGCGTACACGGCCATCGGCTCGTAGTGGACGGCGCCGGCCGACACCAGGTCGGTGCCGTTCTCCGCGTTGTAGTTATCAAGATAGTTGATGTGCTGGAAATAGTTCGCGTCGACGCTTCCGCCGTCGGTGTCCTTGTTCGGCAGGATGTAGTCGGTGTACTCCTTCACCACGAGCTCGATACCCTGCTCCTTCAGCGCGGGAGCCGCGAAATCCGTCAGGATCTGCGCATGGGGCGCAGGCGAGGCGGCGACCACGAGCTTGGATGCATCTGCCTCGGCGGGCGCCGAGCCGCAAGCCGACAGGCCGCCCAAGGCGACCAGACCGGCGGCGACGGCCAGGGACTTCAGGGCAAGGCGGCGAGTGAGGGAAACGTTGCTGTTCATACGGGACATCCTTTCTGGATGAAAGTTGCATATAGGAAGAAATGAAGCGAGATGGCGGCGGCGCCCCGTCGGAGCCGGCGGCGCCCCCCATGAGGGCCGCCGCCGGGGTTGCGGAGCATCGACGCCCGACGCACGGGAACGCCAACCGGCTCGAACGCGGCGGCTGAACGCGCGAGCGCGGGGCCCAGCCGAGGCGCCGAGCGCCCTAGCGGTGGTCCACCCTGCGGGCGATCCAGCCGCACGCGGACTGAATCAGCTGGACCAGGATAACGAGGAGGACGACCGTGGCGATCATGACCTCGTTCTCGTAGCGGTAATAGCCGTAGCGGATGGCGATGTCGCCCAGGCCGCCCGCTCCAACGGCGCCGGCGATGGCGGTGTAGCCGAGCACGGCTATAAGCGTGACGGCGATACCGCGCACGATGGAGGGCAACGCCTCGGGCAGCAGCGCCGAGAACACGATGCGCGGAACGGAAGCGCCGCAGGCCTCGGCTGCCTCGACGGCGTCACGCGAGACCTCGGCCAGCGATTGCTCCACCATGCGCGCGACGAACGGGGCCGTAGCCACCACCAGGGGCGGAATGACGCCGCGCACGCCGGTGGACGTACCCACGAGCGCCGCCGTAGCGGGCATGAGCGCGATGAGCAAGATGATGAACGGAAGCGAACGACCGATATTCACGACCCAGCCCAGCACCGCATTGAGCAGCGGGACGGGGCGCAAGCCGTCGCGGGCCGTCAGATGCAGCACCACGCCCAGCGCGGTACCGACGACGTAGGCGATCGCCGTGGAGGCGAACACCATCACCAGCGTGTCGAGCGTACCCTGGACAAGCAAGCCGGAATACTCGGCAAGGAATTCACTAAGCATCCCAGTCCACCTTTCCCAGAAGGACGCGCGTTGCCTCGGCACGCGGGGCCTCGAACACGGAGGCGACCGGCCCCTGCTCGACCACGCGTCCGGCATCGAGCACCGCGACGTTGTTGCAGATCTTCTCCACCACGTCCATGGAATGCGTGATGATGACCAGCGTGACGCCGGTCTCCTCGTTGATATCGCGCAAAAGCTTGAGGATGGTGTTGGTGCTCTTGGGATCGAGCGCCGAGGTGGCTTCATCGCAGAGGATGACCTCGGGCTCGCATGCCAGGGCGCGCGCGATGGCGACGCGCTGCTGCTGTCCACCCGACAGCTGGCTGGGATACGACGATGCCTTCTGTGCCAACCCCACGCGATCGAGCAGCTCCAGCGCATGGGCGCGATTTTCGGCCGTGACCTTGCCGGACGCGGCTACATACGGGAAGCACACGTTGTCCAGCACCGTCTTTTGGGCCAGCAGGCCGAAGTTTTGGAAGATCATGGCCACGCGTCGGCGATAGCCGCGCAAAGCGGAACCGGAGAGGTCCGTTATATCCCGGCCGTCAACGATGATCCGGCCCGACGTGGGGCGCTCCAGCAGGTTGATGGTGCGAACCAGCGTGGACTTGCCCGCGCCGCTCATGCCGATGATGCCGAAGCGATCGCCGTCGGCGATATCCAAGCAGATATCGTTCAGGGCAAATGCCCCGTTCGCGGCGGGCGCGATATCCGCAACGGCCGAAACGGCCTCGGAGGTCGCCCGCGCCGCGGCGGCCGCAACGAGCACGGGCTCCCCGCTCACCGACGCCGCATACGACCCATCGATGCCGGCAGCGCGCCCGGCTTTCCCGCGCCCCGTCTTCGCGGGCGCGGCATAGCTCTTATACAGATTTTGAATGCTGATCACGAGTGAAACTCCGCTCGATGATGGTTGAACAAGAAGGCGGACCGCCTCCTGCCAGAGGCGATCTTACGAGAGGCGCCCGGTCTCCACATGTGCAGCGCATGCGCGCGACATGACAAAGTGCCCGGGCGAGGGCATCTCCATGACCATCATCATCGTGTTATGTGCAAGCGTAGTAATCATGCGGACGAGAATAGCACGCGCGTTGCAGCAGATGCAAGGTCGACACATGAAAAGGCCGCCTATGTTACCAAACGCTAACATAGGCGGCCCCTCTCGATCGGGCGGCGGAATCGTCGCGCGCCCCCGTTCGCTTCTAGCCCTCGTCATCCTTCAAGCTGTCGAGCACGCGCTTCTGGCTCTCGGCGTATTCGTCGCGCGTCACGACGTCGTCGATACGGAGGTTGATGCCGGCGACCTCCAAACCGGTCATAGCGGCGAGGCGCTCGGTAACCACCTTCTTCACATCCTCGAAGATATCGGGCGCGTAGGAGCCGTACTCGATGATCACCGAGATGTTCACCACCACGCGGTTATCGTCGGTGACCTCCACGGATACGCCCTTGGTGAGGCTCTCGCCGCCGAACTGCTCCTGGACGAAGTGCATGAGATTGCCCTTCATGCCCAACACATGCGGGACCTCGCGCGTCGCCATGGCCACGATCTTCTCGATCACGCCGTTGGAATACGTAAGCGAATCCTCCGATGTCAGATCGTCGTCATCCAGATCGGTAAGGTCGGCAACAACCTCCTCGGACTCCGCATCCGCGCTGTTCACGGTCTCGGCTTCCGTCGTCTCGAGATCATCGACCTTGGTATCGTTAATCTGTGCGCTCGTCATCGCATGCACCCTTCTCCTCAGCTTCGCTCGGCACCCGAGCTGTAGCATCTGATTCCCCAAAACACGGCATCGATGCACGCGCTAGCCGCGACCACCGAAGATTCGCCGGAAGAACCGGTAGATACCGCCCTCGCCGTCGCGCGCCTGGCCGATGGCCGCGCCCACGACCACGAAGATCGCGATGACCAGGGCGTGCCACAGCCCGAGCCAAAGAATCAGCACGGCCAGCAGCAAGCCGACGCCGGCGTACAGCACCGTATGCGGATGGGCGTCGGCATAGGCCCATGCGCGCTGGCCCGCACGCGAAAAGAACCCCACGGTCGTGTCGTGAAACGCCGAACGGGCCTCATCGGCCCCCACCTCGCGCTCGACGCGTGGACGGCTGGACTCATCGGCCTCGGTGCTCTGCTCGATAACGGGACGCGGCGCCTTGGGCGCCCCCTTCATATCACTCACAGCTCATCCTCCTTGGTTACCACGGTAGTCCGGGCAGGTAGAAAACGAACGCGCACCGATGCGCACGACGTGCCGAGCATATCGCGCATCGCCTGCTCGACACGCGAGCGCATCGCTGCGGCGCGCACGTCGAGAGCCGTATCGTCAAGCGCGATCGCCTCGATGGTCACATACAGCGCATCGTGCGCCCTCCCCCGGATGCGCACGAGCACCCGATCGACCAGGACGTCCTCGTCGCGCGCGGCGGTACGCGCCACGGCTTCGAGCGCCGACGTGGTCACTTCGAGATCCGTCGCGCCCTGTGGATGGATGCAGCGGGGCTCAGGCTTATCGAAAACGACGCGGCCCAGCACGTAGAGCGCCTGAAGCGCGCATATGGCCATGCACGCCGCGAGAAACGCCTGAAAGGCGGGAAGGTCGAGCAGCTCGGCCGCATCGCGGGAGAACGGCCCCGCAAGCGACGATGCGAAACTCGCGAGCACCACGGCAAAAGCAAGGAGATAGATGATGGCGCACGCCTTCTTCAACCGTCCCATTCCGCCTCCTTTCCTCCTGTATCCACAACGCACGACACCAAGCCGGCGCGAATACGACGCATCTGGCCTTCCAGTATAAATCGCCCGCATCCCTGCGGCGAAGGAACCGGGCATCATCCGAAAAACTTAATTTGTTCGGAACCATCCCACCGGATAGCCGGACGGGCGCGGGCCGGCGCGTGACCGGGTCGGCGCGTGACCGGGCCGGCGCATAAAAAAACCCTCCCGGCCCGCCATGGAGCGGGTCGGGAGGGCGTGCGATCTTATACAGCTAGGGGGGGGAGATGGACCCGGCTAGCCCAAAGGCGCCTACTCCTCCTCGAGGGCGGCGATGACCTCGTCGGTCATGTCCATGGTGCTGTAGACGTCCTGGACGTCGTCGAGCTCCTCGAGACGGTCGATGAGGCGCTGGACCTTCTTGGCGTCGGCGCCGGAAACGGCCGTAGGGGTGGTGGGAACCATGGTGAGCTCGGCACCCTTGACCTCGATGCCCTGCTCCTCGATGCCCTTGGAGACGGCCATGAGCTCGTTGGCAGCGGTCCACACGACCCAGTCCTCGCCGGCGTCCTCGTAATCGTCGCCGCCGGCCTCGGCGATGGCCATCATGAACTCTTCCTCGTCGCCAGCAGCGCCGTTGGCGATCATGGTCTCCTTCTTGGCGTTCGGATCCAGAACCTCCTTGGAGACGACGACCTGGCCCTTGCGCTCGAACTGGAAGGCAACGGAGCCGGTGGTGCCCAGGTTACCGCCAGCGTGCGAGAAGGCGGAGCGGACGTCGGCAGCGGTGCGGTTGCGGTTGTCCGTCAGGCACTCGACGTACACGGCGACACCGGCGGGACCATAGCCCTCGTACACGATGTTCTCGTACACGGCGGCGTCGGCACCCGAGCCGAAGGCCTTGTCGATGGCGGCCTTGATCTTGTCCTTGGGCATGGACTGCGCCTTGGCCTTGGCAACGGCGGCGGCCAGCGAGGCGTTGTTGTCGGGGTTGGGATCGTTGCCCAGGCGAGCGGCAACGGTGATGTTGCGGCTCAGCTTGGAGAAGAGGGCGGAACGCTTGGCGTCCTGCGCACCCTTACGATGCTTGGTAGTTGCCCATTTAGAGTGTCCGGACATGCGAGACTCCTATC
>NZ_JADNJJ010000152.1:0-8517 GCF_015554865.1 Collinsella sp. D33t1_170424_A12
AGGTGCCCGAGGATACCAGGCTGTGGAATCCGGACAGCGCGCCGCAGGCAACGGACACGAACAGGACGGGGAACATCGTGCCCGAAGCAGCCGTGAAGCCCGTGAACGCCGGAGCCGTGATGGTCGCCCGACCGCCGATGCCCAGCACCACGATACCCAGCACCGCGCAGGCGATCATGACGATCATCATGATGGAGGTGAGGTAGTCGCGCGGCTGCTTGAGCACCTGGATGGGCATCGCGCCGGCGCATACCAGATAGACCATGACGACGGCGATCCAGCCGTTCAGGTCCAAATAGATAGGGAAGCGCATACCAACGGCAAACATGAGGACCATGAGCACCATGCCCGTGACGAACTCGCGTGCACCGGCGAGGTTGAAGCGGCGCTGCGCCCAGCCGAAGCCCATGGCAACGAAGGTGAACAGGATCGAGATCGTGCCCGCGCAACCCGCCGCATAGGATTTCGTGAAATCGACGGCGCCGGCGGCATCGGGCGTGAACTTGAAAGTGCCCGCGACCATCGAGGTGAACGCAGCGATCACGATGAGGCAGAACAGCCAGCAGAACAGCAGAAACAGGCGGCGACCCGTCTTGCCGATGTACTTCTCGATGAGCTGGGCAAGCGACTTGCCGTTGTTTTTCATCGAAGCGTACAGCGCGCCGAAGTCATGCACCGCACCGAAGAAGATGCCGCCCACCAGCACCCACAGCACCACCGGCAGCCAACCGAAGGCCATAGCCACGATAGTTCCCGTCACGGGACCCGCACCGCAGATCGAGCTGAACTGATGGGAGAACGCCGTAAACGCCGACGCGGGCGAGAAGTTCTTCCCATCCTCCATGCGGCGCGCAGGTGTGAGCGCGTCGCGGTCCACGCCCCACGTATTGGCGAGCCACCTGCCATAACCAAGGTAGCCCGCCGCCAACACCACCGCGGCAACCACCATCAATACAACGCCGTTCATATCTCTCCTCTCCCCCGAAAGCTTGCAAGCCATAAAAAACGAGGGCCGTCGATCCTTCTCGACGGCCCTCGTCTCGGTATCAGCCGCCCGTGCGAAAAGCACGAGCGGCGTGATCAGCGCAACCCGTGCTAGCTCATAATGCAAATAATGGATAGCTGGCGCTGATTCATGGCTCAAAACCCTCTGCAATCGCGATGGAAGCTCGCGCCCCATCTGAAAACGTTGACGAACGGAAGTATTGCGCTTTATTGGAATAGAGTCAATGCTGGGTCTTTAAGATTTCCTCTTTGTTTCGATGCCTCGGCCGCTCTTGAATACCGGGCGTCGCGCGCCTACCCGCACCACGGCAACGCCCCGCGAGCACCCGATGCACGAACGCTTCGGGCGCGCGCAGGGCGCGCAAACAGGCGGTTCGACCGAACGCTACAACGTCATATTCGGGTCGGCGTCGATGTCGAGCTCCGCGAACTCGTCACGCAGATAGCGCTCGCGGGCCACCACGGCGATCATCGCGGCGTTGTCGGTGCACGCATTGGTAGGCGGTACCGTCACGCGGATCCCCTGGCGCGAGAGCTTCTCGATCATCATGCGGCGCAGATGCGGATTGGCAGCCACGCCGCCGCCGATACAGTACTCCTTGGCACCGGTCTCGCGCAGCGCGTTCTTCGCCTTCTTGTACTGCACGTCGAAGACGGCCGCTTCGAAGGAGGCGGCCAAATCGGGCAGATGCAGCGCGCGGCCCGCCTTCGCCTCGTTCTCGATGTACAGCGTCACCGCGGTCTTAAGCCCGGAAAGCGAAAAACGGTAGTCGCCGCGGCTGTTGAGGGCGCGTGGGAAGTCGATGGCCTTGGGATCGCCGGTCTCGGCCAGGCGCGAGATGATGGGGCCGCCGGGATACCCTAGCCCCAGCGCCTTGGCAACCTTGTCGAACGCCTCGCCCACCGCGTCGTCGAGCGTTTCGCCCAGTACCTCGTAATCGCCCCAGGCGCGCACGTGCACGAGCATCGTGTGACCGCCGGACACCAGCGTGAAGATGAAGGGCGGCTCCAGATCGGGCGTGGTGAGCTTGTTGGCGAACAGGTGTCCCTCCAGATGGTTTACGGCCACCAGCGGCTTTTGCGCGGCGAATGCGAAGCCCTTGGCAAAGGCGACGCCCACTACGAGCGCGCCCACCAACCCGGGTCCCTGCGTGACGCCCACGCAGGCGAGCTCGGACGGCGCAATCGGGTCGGCGAGCCCCAACGAGGCCGCGGCTTCCTCGAGTGCAGCATCCACGACGCCCACCATGACCTCGACGTGCTTGCGCGAGGCGATCTCGGGCACCACGCCGCCGAAACGGGCGTGAAAATCGATCTGCGTGGAAACCTGGTTGGCCAAAAGCGCGCCGTCGGCGTCGATGACGGCCACCGCCGTCTCGTCGCACGAGCTCTCGATAGCCAACACCAGCTCGCGCGCGGCTATGCGCTCGCGCTCCTCGGGCGTGCGCGCGGGCGCGGACAGCGGCCAGGTGCGCGCAGCGGCGGCCGTGGGCTCGGGCGATGCGGCATCGACCGGCAACACAAGCGGCAGCTGCGCAACCATCACGCAAGCATCGGCACCGGGACCGTAATAGCCGCGGCGCAGGCCGCAGCGTTCGAAGCCCAGCGCCTCGTAGAGCGCGATAGCGCCCTCGTTGCCGGCCTCCACCTCAAGCGAGGCGCTCGTGCAGCCAAGCATCTGCGCGTCATAGCTCACATGGGACAGCAGCTTGCGCGCGATACCCTCGCGACGGCGCTCGGGAGCCACCGCCACGTCGAGGATCTGCACATCGGTGTCCACGACCATGCCGCCCGCCAGGCCCACGATCTGGCCGTTGTCATGCGCCACCCACCATGATCGAGGCGCTGCCACATCGTCGGAAAGCTCGGACAAGAACAGCTGGGCCGACCACGGCGCATGGTTCGCATCGGCAAAGCACGCATCATCCAATGCCGCCGCCGCTTCCACATCAGCCGAACCCATGGGACGCAGTTGCAGATGACGCCCGGCGAGCTCGTCGGCCACGCCCGTCACCTCGCTCGCGGCGCTCTGCGCCAGGCCCAGACGCTTGCGCTCGTTTTCCTCGGCGTCCGACAGGCGCGTGTAAATGGGTAATACCAGCGCGGGGTCGCCTGCCTCCACGCCCCCGCCGATGCCGGTGCCCGCCGCAGCCAGCAGCAAGCCCTCGCCCGACGGCCACCACAGCTCGCGCGACAGGGCGCGCGCCATCAGACCCGCCTCCTCGAACAGCCTGCCATAACGCACCAGTCCGTCACCAGTAAGCTGTAATTCGCCGCGGTCGGCTCGGTCCGCCCACTCCTCAACCGCCGCAGCGGCCTTCACCACGCGCTCGCGTTCGAACAGGCGGCGCGGACCCTCGTCCTCGACCGCATAGAGCGCCGGATATATCTCGCCGCGCATCGCATCGCCTGCAACGCCCACCAAGCCGCGCACGCCGGCGCGCCACGCCGTCCAGGCGCATGCGTCCAGCGTCGAGGCGCCCTGCAGCGCAACATTGGCGCCGCGCGCCAGGCCCTTGGCCGTCGAGATACCGATGCGCACGCCGGTAAACGAACCGGGACCGCGGCCTACCAGGAACGCGTCCACATCCGAAACATGTTTGCCCGCGTCCTCGAGCGCGGTCTGCACCGTGCCCACCAGCTCGACGTTCGCTCGCCGGCGGCACAGGTGGTCGCGCGACGCCAGCAGCTCCACGTCGGCGCGGGCGCCATCGCGACCCGGCGTCCACGCGGCGACCGCGCACGCGAGCATATCGGTCGAGGTATCAAGGGCAACAACAAGCATGTCGAACATCCGTATCCCATACGCGGCATTCACCGCATCGATTATCAGTACCTGCACGCACCCGCGCGCTCACCGCACCTCGCGGCACGCTATGCGCACGCCGCCAGCACCGCCGCATCGATCGCCGCCGCGAGCTCCGCAGCGCGCGGACCCTGCGGCTCGAGCGCGATTTCGCGGCCGTTATCGCCCCGGCGCTCGATCTTCACCGTTAAGAATTCGTCGCACAGTTCGTCTTGGAACTGCTCTCCCCATTCCAACAGGCATGCCCCTTCGTAGCCCAACACGTCGAAGATGCCCGTATCCTCCAGCTCGAATGCGTGCTCGAGGCGATACAGGTCGAAATGGAAGAGCGGGATCCTGCCCCCGTCGTGCACCGACATGAGGGCGAATGTGGGGCTCGTCACCGGATGCTCGTCACCCAGGCCGTGCGACACGCCCTTGGTGAAGTGGGTCTTGCCCACCCCCAGGCCGCCGGTCAAGATGAGCACGTCGCCGTCCTGCAACGCGCCCGCGCACAGCTCGCCGAAACGCACTGTGTCCTCGACGGCCGCGCTCTCATACCGGCCCGCCGCCTTACGCTTCAACGCCATGACTAGTCCTCCAAACGCGGCAGGGCGTCCGAATGCCCCGTGGCCTTGCCGGTTGCGCGCGACGGATGTTCGGCCAGATATTCGCCGAGCATCTTAAAATCCTCTTCCAGCAGCCTCTGCCATGCCGGATTACGCAGCGCCGCCGCCGGATGCAACGTGGGCATCACCAGGAAATGGCCCATCTGATGAAAACGGCCGCGCAGCTTCGTGATGCCGATCTCCGTCTTCAAGATGAAATGCGTCGCTGGATTGCCCAGGGTCACGATGATATCCGGCCAGATGCTTCGAATCTGCTCGCGCAGAAACGGCGAACAGGCCAGCACCTCGTCGGCCTTGGGATTACGATTCGCCGGCGGACGGCATTTCAGCACGTTGGCTATGTAGATATCCGAGCGCTCGAGACCCGCGAGCGCCAGCACGCCGTTAAGGTTCGCGCCTGCGCGCCCTACGAACGGCTCGCCCTGCTCATCCTCGTTCTTGCCCGGCGCTTCACCCACGACCAGCACGCGCGCCCGGGGATTGCCCGTACCGAACACGATGTTCCCGCGCGTCTCGAACAGCGGGCACCGTCGGCAATCCCCCATAACCGAACGGATCTCGTCGAGCGAGACCTCGCGCGGCCCCTGGTGCTCGTGGCCGGGAATGTGCATTACGCCCATAGAACTCCTAAAGGTATACCTTTTCCAAACGCATACCGAAGCCGCACGCGACCTCGTAGTTGATGGTCCCGCGCAACGCGGCCATCTCGTCCATCGTGATAACCGCATCGCCGTCGCGACCGACGATGGTAACCAGCTCACCGATCTCGGCGTCCTCGACCGGCTGCGCGGTCATCTGCTGAATGGCGACCATGCATTGGTCCATGCAGATGTTGCCCACCTGGCGCAAGCGACGACCCTTATAAAGCACCTCCATGCGGTTGGAGAGCACGCGCGCAAGACCGTCGGCATATCCGATGGGCAACGTGCAGATCTGCACGTTTGCACGGGGCACGCGGAAGGTGAAGCCATAGCCGACGCCCTCGCCCATGGCCGGGTGCGTCACACGCGTGATGCGTGCGCGCACGCTCATCACGGGATCGAGCGGGAATATCGGTGCGGTGCGCTCGCAGGGCTGCAAGCCGTACAGCCCGATGCCCGCGCGAATCATATCGAAATGCGTAGCGGGGTCCAAGATCGACGCCGGGGTGTTATCGCAATGCACGATACCGCATTCGCAATCGGCGTCCTTCATCGCCTGGACGGCTTCCCTGAAACGCCTCCGCTGCAGGCTGTACTCCCAGCTATCGGGATCATCCGCGGTGGCAAAATGCGTGAATACGCCGTCGCACTCGATACCGCGGTGGAAATCGATGCTGCGACGGAACTCAAGCACGTCGGCATAGTGGACGCCGATGCGGTTCATACCGGTCTCGATGGCCATATGGTAGCGGCCAACCACGCCGAGCTCGACTGCGCGTTCGCCATAGGCCAACGCGAACTCGGCGGTATACAACGAAGGCATGATGTCGTATTGCAGCAGCAGGTCCACCGAGCTGGCAGGCGGCTCGCTCAACATGAGGATGGGGATCTTCACGCCGCCCTGACGCAGCTGTATGCCTTCATCGAGCGTGGCAACGGCAAACATGTCGGCGCCGGCGGCTTGCATGATCTTGGCGCACTGAGGGGCGCCATGGCCGTAGGCGTCGGCCTTCACCACGCAACACAGGCGCTGACCAGGCGCAAGCAGGTTCTTAAACGCCCGAACATTGCGCCTCAACGCACCCTGGTCGATCTCGACCCACGCCCAACGTGTCGCAGGCTCCTTGCTCAACGCCATCTTCACTCACCCTTTTCCGCTGCCTGGCGCACCTCGCGATACGCCTCGTCTTCGACCAGTTGCATCGCGCTGCCAACCAGGTCGACCAGATCCGTAGCTATCACGCTACGCGAGCCCATGGCCTCCGCGGCGGCATATCCCGTATACGAATGGATCGCGACCGCATACGAGGTAAGCAGCCCCCAGTCGTCCACATCGCCATGCGAGGCCGCAACGGTTCCCGCCAGGATGCCGGCGAGCACGTCGCCAGATCCAGCGGTAGCGAGCGAAGCGGGACCCGACATGGGTACGTAAACAGACTCGACGCCGACAATCGCGGTGGAAGGCCCCTTCGCCACGACCACGAGGTTATCAGACCCCGCGGCCCACACGATGCGCTGGGCGGCATCGATGGCAGCGCCCATGTCGGCGATATCGTCGCAATCGACCAGACGCGACAGCTCTCGATAATGAGGGGTCAAGATCAACGCCGACTCGCGACGATACAAGTCGGGATTGGTGTCGACGCCATCGATGCTCGCACGCGACAGGCAGTTCAATGCATCGGCATCCAAGATCAAGGGAACGTCCTGCTCGAGCAGTCCGGTAACGACCTTCATGCAGCCCGAAGCGGTGGTCATTCCGGGACCGCATAGCACGCAATCGTACTTCTCGGCGATCTCGCAGATAACGGAACGCGCCGCCGCGCCAAAACAGCCACGCGAGTCTGACGGAATACCGATCACGGGCACCGACGGAAGCGCCATGCGAATAAGATTCGCGCACGCGTCGGGTGCGGCGACGGTCACGTAACCGGCGCCGGCGCGAGCGGCGGCCTTCGCAGCCATCATCGCAGCGCCGGGATACATAGCGGAGCCGGCAACCACCAAGACGGAACCACGCGAGTACTTGTTCACGTTAGAGGGCAGCTCGGTAAAATAGTCGATCAGGTCAACAGCCTCGACTATCTCGGCAGCATGGTCCACGTCGCCGATCACTTCATCGATATCGTCGTACAATTCGCCGCAGATAAGCTCGCCGCCGTACTCGGGACCATCTCCGCTATACAGGCCAATCTTGGGCGCAAGCATCGTCGCCGTCACATCAGCGCGAACACATGCCTCGACAACATGGCCCGTCTGGGAATCCAGGCCCGACGGCACATCGATGGAGACAATTCGAGAACCCGATTCGTTCAGCGCGGGAATCCAAATAGAAAACGGAGCGCGCAGGGAGCCGTGGAAACCCGTACCCAGAATGCCGTCGATGACGACATCGGCTTCGCGCGCGAGCTCGATAAGCTCATCGCGCGACGGACCGACGTGCACGGTAACATCGCGCCCAGCAGTGCGACGAGCAACATGACGTGCAAGCGCACTGGGTATCTCATCGGGCTCGACAGGTGAGACGACATCCACCTGAACGCCCTTCTGCTGCAGGATATCGGCAGCAACCCAGCCGTCACCGCCGTTGTTGCCAAATCCGTTCACCACGAGCACGCGGCTGGGATGCATATCCCACACGATGCCCGCCACGAATTCACCGGCTAGCTCGAGCAGTTCTGCTCGAGACGTGCCCTCTTTTTCAATAATATCCTCAAGACGTGCAATTTCATCGGTGCCCAGAACAGGACGCATCGCAATCCCCTTTTGTCTACTTCTACGCTTCCAGGTTCAATTCATCAAGCTGGACGCGTTCAAGTTCGTCCAATACGGAACGCGCCTCACGAAACGAGCGGGCGATCCGCTGCTTCTCGCTTTCCTTGTCCTCTTTTTGCTTAGGACGGGCATCGGCCGTGATTGTCATAGCGTTGGCAACAGCGACATCCGACGTAAAGGAGAGCGAAAGAGCGATTTCAAGAATACCCATAGACGTGGCGATTTCAAGCGCACGACCCGAAAGCACGGCCTGGGGTTTCCCCGACTCATCCCTGCACACGGACACATCCTTGCGTCCCACGCCCTGGGAGAATCCCGTGCCGAGCGCCTTGAGAACCGCCTCACGGGCTGCAAACCGACAAGCGTAATGAGCCGCGGGACACGTGGAGGCGTCGCAATACGCACGCTCCTCCTCCGTGAACACGCGCTCTGCGAAAGACGGCGTGCGCTCAAGGACCCGCTCCATGCGGGATATATCGACGATATCGACCCCAATGCTCGTAGCGCCCATAGGTACCTCCAAAACACTATCAGGATGTCTATTGTATCCCGTAGGAGGACGAGCGCTGAAAAGTCATAAGAAACGAAGGAAGGGGCCCTCCCTAGCGGGAGGACCCCTTCCATGCACCGAAGTGCCGTCCACCGGTCAGCGGCGCCCTGCTCTCCCACGGGCTTCCCCCGC
>NZ_JADNJJ010000153.1:0-18433 GCF_015554865.1 Collinsella sp. D33t1_170424_A12
TCTTTCCGTTATCGGAGTGAACGGCAAACGGGTGCAGGATGAGTTCGATGCCGAGCAGCAGCACATGGTGCTCGATGTTTGCCAGGGGGCTCGTGATGAGCAGGGTGCCAAGCACCATCTCGATGATGCCCGATAGGGTGACGAGGACGTAGGGTTTCTTGGCGCGGCGTGCGTGCAGCGCTTCGTCGAGCTCCGCCGCCGCTTTGCTTAAGCCGATAAAGCCCCAGGTAACGCCGACGAGATGTAAAAGGGCAGTTCCTTGGAACAGCAGCGTTGCGCCGACGACGATCATGACGATGTCCGACCCCTGGCTGATGCTGCCCGTCTCCTTCTCGTCGTCAAGGAAATCCGTGGCAAGATCCGCTGCACCCACCAACAGCATCAAGCCGCCCAGGATATAGGGGAGGCTGCCCATGATGGCGTCGGGTGCGGCAAGGCAGGCTACGCCTACGAGCGGAAAGAGCAGCGACGCTATGAGGGCTGCTTTGCCTGGTATGCTCTGACGCTTGATGTCTGCTACGGAATCTGCTCGTGCCATTGATGTGCCGTTCCTTTCCGGTGTTGCTTGGTTGGCCTAACTCACTCTTCCCCAAATACGGAACATTATGTTGATACGTATGATTTGCATGAAACATTCGCGCGACCAGCGGTGGATCGATCCATTCGACAAGCGGTTGACCAGCTTCTTCGCTCGAGTCGTGAATTGGTTGTAATTGTCCTTGCTTTCCCAGGTATGTCGTGTACTATAAAGAAGTTTGTAAACCTATGTGTCGGCGTACGCGTGCGGCACCTCTAGAACAGTAAAGGAGCGAGAATGGATTACATTCGCGCAATCGAGCGTCAGCAGATCCGTGAGGACATTCCTCAGGTCCGCGTCGGCGACAACGTCAAGGTTCACTACCGTATTAAGGAAGGCGACCGCGAGCGCATCCAGGTCTTCCAGGGCGACGTCATCCGCATGAGCGGCGGCTCCTCCCGTGAGACCTTCACCGTCCGCAAGATCTCCTTCGGCATCGGTGTCGAGCGTACCTTCCCGCTTCACAGCCCGAAGATCGCCAAGCTCGAGGTTGTTCGCCACGGTCGTGTTCGTCGCGCTAAGCTGTACTACCTGCGTGACAAGATCGGCAAGGCCGCTCGCATCCCCGAGAAGCGCTAAGATTTATATCATGTGCTTTGGAGCCGTCTCCTACGAGGCGGCTCTTTTTATACGTACGATCCGTTGAATTCTGGAGAGGTTGCATCCATGGCCAATATGACGAGCTCTGCGCCGGCGGCGCAGGTTGCCGCCGAGCTGGCGAGCGCTCCGTTCGAACAGGTGCCGGGACTTGTCCAGCGCTATGCGGAGGATCCGCGCCAGCAGGTCAGGAAGGCGTGCGAGCGCGCGTCTCGTCGCTATGAGCGCGAATGCGCCGAGCACGAGCGCGTCCGCTTGCTCTATAGCGCAATGGCCGAGCTCGGCGGGGAGGGCGTTGTGCTTGGCGTGGATGAGGTGGGCCGGGGCTCGGTCGCCGGGCCCTTGACCGTGTGCGCCGTCCAGCTGCCCGATGATCCCATTATTTGGGGCCTTAACGATTCCAAGCAGCTCAGCCCTGCCAAGCGCGAACTGCTTGCCGCACAGATTTCCGAGGTCGCTCGTGCTATCGGCGTGTATCATGTCGCCCCCGAGCGAATCGACGAGATCGGCATGGCGCGCGCGCTTCGCGAAGCGGTGGCAGGCGCCGTCGCCGATGCCGGAGTGGAACCCGATTGCGTCTTGATGGATGGAAATCCCCTGGGTGCCGTGCCGAACGAACGAGATGTGGTGCACGGGGATGCCACGGTTGCCTGCATCGCCGCCGCTTCGATCATTGCTAAGGTCACGAGGGATGAGTTGATGGTCGAACTCGATGCCGAATATCCCGGCTATCACTTCGCCCAATCAAAGGGGTACGCTTCGGCCGAGCATATCAACGCCATCCGCGAGCGCGGCCTTAGCCCCGTTCATCGCGTTAGCTTTTGTGGAAACTTCTTGCATACCGATTCTCTCTTTTGATGATCTGATGGCGGGTTCACCGTGTACGTACGTCCACTGCCTGGGGTGTTAACGGGTGCGACCGATTTTGTAGAGTCGATCGCACCTTTTTGTTAGTTGATTCAATTTAACCTTCCAGATGACATGCGATGCTTCGCTTGCGAGCGCGAGAGGAGCTGATGGTTATGGATCGAAGGGCGTGTTCGGATAGGGTTCGGTGCGCTTCAGGCCCCGATGGTTCGGCGGGACGTCGTCCGGCCGTGTTGCGTGATGATGCTACGGTCGAGGGACTCTCCTCGAAGGAGCTCGGGCGGCTCGGTGAGTCGCTAGCCTGCTTCTACCTTGAAGAGCGCGGGTACCGCATCATAGAGAGAAATTATCGCTGCCGCGAGGGCGAGGCCGATATCGTCGCGTATGACGAGGCCGATGATTCTGTCGTTCTGGTTGAGGTTAAGACGAGGCGCAAGGCCGCGACCTCGTTGGAACTCTATCCCGAGGAGGCTGTCAACAAGAAGAAGCGCCGGCGATACCGCAGAATCGCTGCATGCTACGTGATGGAGCACTATCCCGTGCAGACCATACGATTCGATGTGGTGGGCGTTTGCATCCATGATGGGCGTACTGCGGGGATCCAACATATCTTGGGGGCTTTCGACTGGGACGCGGACCTATGACCGGGTCGGGCGCCGCGATGCACACGTTCTCCGTGCATGCTGCATGTATTCGCGGGGTGGAAGCGCAGCCCGTTACCGTCGAGGTCTCGTTTACCGGCGGTATTCCCGGTATCACCTTGGTGGGGATGGCAGATGCGGCCGTCAACGAGGCTCCCGCGCGTATTCGATGTGCGCTGCGGGGGAGCGGATATGATGTTCCCCGTAAAAGCATCATTGTGAATCTCGCGCCCGCCGATATGCGCAAGACGGGCTCGGGACTTGATTTGGCCATCTCCATCTCGATATTGGCTCTCTCGGGTCAGATCCCAATCGAGGGCCTTGATTCCTGTTTGTTCGTGGGGGAGCTCTCCCTCGATGGGTACGTGATGCCAGTTCGCGGCGAGGTTGCCTATGCGATGCTTGCTCGTGATTGCGGTCTTCGGCTTGTCTCGGCGCATGGCGATTATCCAGTTGGGCTGCCAGGGGTCGATATGTATTGCCTCCGGAATCTTTCGTCGTTGCGCGCTGGCCTTGCGAGCGCTCTCGATGCCGTTGATGCTCCCGCTATTCTATCTGGCACCGTCGGTTCGTCTCTGGATTACGCAGACGTTAAGGGCCAAGAGCTCGCAAAGCGGGCATTGGCGATCGCTGCGACAGGAGGCTTGGGTCTGATGATGGTCGGTCCTCCGGGATCCGGCAAGACGATGCTTGCCGAGCGCATGGGAACGATCTTGCCGCCTATCGACGAGGTGGAGTTGCAGGAAGCGCTGTGCATCCATTCGGTTGCAGGGGAGAGCGTGGAATCCTTGCTCGCCTCGGGCAGGCCGTTTCGATGTCCGCACCATAGTATTTCTGCTGCGGGGTTGGTAGGTGGGGGCCGACCCGTACGTCCTGGTGAAATTAGCTTGGCGCACGGCGGCGTGCTGTTCTTGGATGAGCTGGCGGAGTTTCCCTCGAGTGTGTTGCAGCTATTACGTCAACCACTTGAGAGCAAGGCGGTCCGCATCGTTCGTGCGGATGGCGCGTATGTGTTCCCGGCTCATTTCCAGTTGCTGGTGGCGAGCAATCCGTGTCCATGCGGATATCTCGGGGACCGCGATGTAAGTTGCGCGTGTCCTCCGTATGCCGTTGCGCGTTATCAGGCGAAACTCGCGGGACCCCTTGCCGACCGAATCGACATGCGCATCGATGTCGCTCGCCCCGACCCCGACCTGTTGTTGGAGGGCGGAGCGGGCGCGAGCTCCTCCTCCCTTCGATCCGAAGTCGAACAGGGGATGGCGTTTGCCACGTGGCGCCTACAGCATGGCATCGCAGTTGGAGGAATCGATATGAGGGCGATCGATGGAGCGCAAGGTGTTGCGGGGGCGTATGCCCTGGACTCCGCTGGCTACGAGACGCTTCTGGCTATCGCGCAGCGCGGGCACTTGACGGGACGCGGGATCGTCCGGCTTTGTCGGATCGCGCGGACGATAGCGGATATGCAGGAGTCCCGCGAGGTCGGCCCGAGCCATGTCTTTGAAGCTTCGATGTTTCGAGGGAGGTGCAGCGATGCCGAGTGAGCCTCGTTGCGTGCTTGAATCTTCGGATTCGCGCTATCCCGCGATGCTTCTCGATCTTCCGGGGGAGCCGCCACGCCTCTTCGTACGTGGGGATCCTGATCTTCTTTCGGAGTCCGGACTTGCCGTGGTCGGATCGCGCCGGGCGACTCCGTATGGATTGGCTGTGGCCGAGCTGGCCGCCAAGATTGCTGTGGAGTCGGGAATAGCCGTTGTTTCAGGTGGCGCCGTGGGCTGCGACCAAGCGGCCGGTCGATGTGCGGTGCAGCGAGGCGGCCGGAATGTGATCGTACTCGGTTGCGGGGCCGATGTCGTGTACCCAAAGAGTTCCGCCAGTTTGATCAATCGCACTATCGAAGGGGGCGGCGCGGTCATCTCCCTTGAACCCTGGGGCACGCCTCCGCGACGATATGCGTTTCCGAAACGGAATCGCATTATTGCCGCGCTGTCGAGGGCGACGCTTGTGTGCGAGGCGGGTATGCCGTCAGGGACGTTCTCGACGGCTGAAACGGCCTCCGATCTTGGTCGAGAGGTTCTGGCCGTTCCCGGATCGATATTTGCACCGGAGTATCGTGGCACCAACTATCTGATCACGGTTGGCGCGACGTGCATTGTCGATGAGGAATCGCTTGAAGTCGCAATCTCTCGCTTATATGGAACGATGAGGTATTGTCATGATGCTCCTGCGACGATCGTGGTCGAGAACGGAGCATCGCGTGAAATGCTGCGGTCTTTGGTCGCTCAGCCGATGCGAATCGATGAGCTCGCCTCTCGTTTAGGTGAATCCGAACATGCGGTCATGATGCGTTTGAGCGAGCTTTCAGCTGCCGGATTGGTGGAGCGGCTGTATGACGGTCGCTTTGCTGCTTCAAAAAGTATGCTTCATGGGTTAACCTCGTTCGGGAACAAGCGGCCATAGGGTTTTCGCGGATAGGAGTTTCGAGATGTTTGATGGTGTCATCGTTATCGGGGGCGGTCTTGCGGGATGCGAATGCGCCTTGCAGCTTGCCGACCGGGGAATTCGCGTTCGCCTCTATGAGATGCGTCCCCTGGTCTCGTCTCCGGCGCACCATAGCGACCATCTTGCAGAGCTCGTATGCTCGAACTCGTTCAAGTCAACCCGTTATGATTCCGCCGCCGGAATGCTGAAGCGCGAGCTTCGTGCTATGGGCTCCGTCCTCATGGACTGCGCGGATCGTGCCGCAGTCCCTGCTGGCGGCGCTCTTGCTGTCGATCGCGGACTATTCTCCCGTTATGTTGAGGAGGCTATAGCATCCCGATCGAATATCGAGGTCATTCGCCAGGAGGTCACCGCTATTCCGGAGGGCCGTGTCGTCATTGCTGCGGGCCCCCTGTGCTCGCCGTCGCTCAGCGAGGCCGTTCTGGGCCTGGTAGGTGGCGAATCCCTTTCTTTTTACGATGCGGCGGCTCCCATCGTCGATGCAGCCACCCTTGATATGGATGTCCTGTTCTCCCAGTCCCGCTATGAAGAGCAGGGTTCTGGTGACTACTTGAACGCCCCGCTCTCCCGGGAGGAGTATGATGCCTTCATCGACGGCCTTGTTGGGGCCGAGCGCGTGATTTTGAAGGATTTCGAGCGACGCGACCTGTTCCAGGCGTGTCAGCCCGCCGAGGAGGTGGCTCGTACGGGCAAGGATGCCATTCGTTTCGGCGCCATGAAGCCGGTGGGTCTTATCGACCCGCGAACCGGTAAGCGACCCTGGGCCGCCGTGCAGCTTCGCGCCGAAAACGCCGAGCATACCGCGTACAACCTTGTTGGATTTCAAACGAATCTGACATTCGGTGAGCAGAAGCGCGTGTTCCGCATGATCCCCGGTTTGGAGAACGCGGAGTTTTTCCGGTATGGCGTCATGCATCGCAACACCTTTGTCGACGCGCCCCATGTTTTGGATCGTTCATTTGCGGTCCCCGGTACAACCGTGCGCCTCGCGGGTCAGATTACGGGAACGGAAGGCTATACCGAGGCTGTCGCCTCCGGTCTCCTGGCGGCTCTTAACACGTTTGCCGATATGCGGGGGCTTGACCACGTTTCGCTTCCCGATACGTCGGTATTCGGTGCACTGGTGTCCTATGCCACCGATCCCTCGTGCGTCGACTATCAGCCTATGCATGTGAATTTTGGGATCATCCCTCCGCTCGAAGATGGAAAGCGCCGTTCCAAGCGCGACCGGTATACGGCGTATGCCGACAGGGGCGGCAGGGATCTTCAGGCGTACATTGCGTCGCGCGTTGATCTATTTGGTCTCGACGCGAGGTAGACGATCCCGTTGGCTGAGATGCGCGCATATATCGATGATTACTGCCGCTACCTTGTCGATGTCATGGGTCGCTCAGTTCAGACCGACAGGGCGTATCGACAGCATCTGTACGCCTTTGAGGAGTGGTGCGCGTGCGAACATGTGGACGGCGCCGAGGTCGCTGCCAGGGATCTTCGGCGTTATCTAGCGTTCCTGCATGCGGCGGGGTATGCGCCGCGTACGGTTGCCGCGCACCTCTCTTCGATTCGATCGTTCTTTCGGTGGATGGTTCGCATGGGCGCTGTCGATAGCAACCCTGTCGATCTGATGCTTTCGCCGAAACTTCCGACAACCCTTCCCGTTGTTGCTACGAGATCTCAGTTGGAGCGGTTATTTGAAGCCCCCGATCGGGACACCGCCCAGGGATTGAGGGATGTGTGCATGCTCGAGCTTTTATATGCATCGGGCGCCCGCATCTCCGAGCTCGCAGGCCTTGACGTGGAGTCGTTCGAGGATGCCGGGCGCGCGTGCCGTTTGTTCGGCAAGGGCTCCAAGGAGCGAATCGTACCCCTGCACCGTCGGGCTCAACATGCCGTTCGCAACTATACTCTTGATGCTCGGCCCAGCTTGATTGTCGATCATCATGATGCCGTTCGGCCTAATGGGCGCCATGCGTTGTTCATCTCCGATCGCGGTCGCATCATGGACGCCGCATCGTTGCGATACCGCTTTACCGTTCTTCGAGATCGAGCGGGCGTCAGTCGTTCGGTAACGCCGCATACGATGCGCCACACCTTCGCTACCGACCTCTTGGATGGCGGCGCTGATCTGAGGACCGTTCAGGAGCTGCTAGGACATGCCAGCTTGTCGACTACTCAGATTTACACGCACTTAGCGCCCGAATCGCTGAAATCGGCCGTGCGGCAAGCTCATCCTCGAAGTGGTTCGTAGCGGACCTCGCGCATGGCGGCCACTCGAATCTGCGTGATGCACAAGTCGCACACAAGGTGCGCGCAACCCTTGGATTCTCGTCGATGTCCTGCTATCATTTATCGGGTTGCTCTTGTGAGCAACGGACGTATTTCGCACGTGCGACGACTTTTGCGCCGTGGTGCCCGAGATTTGGTAGCGCATGATCGGGTGGCTCAAAAGGATGACATCGCACGGAGGCAACGAACCACAGGAGGTAAGTATGGCTACCACGATTAACATCCGCACCCTGCTCGAGGCTGGCTGCCACTTCGGTCATCAGACCCGCCGCTGGAACCCCAAGATGCGTGAGTACATCTTCGGCGAGCGCAACGGCATCTACATCCTCGATCTCAAGCAGACCATCATCAACGCCGACCAGGCCTACACGTTCCTGAAGAACATCTCCCGCAAGGGCCAGGTTCTCTTCGTCGGTACCAAGAAGCAGGCTCAGGAGGCCGTGAAGACCGCTGCCGAGCGCGCCAACATGCCCTACATCAACCAGCGTTGGCTCGGCGGCATGCTCACCAACTTCGTTACCATCCGCTCCCGTATCAACCGCATGGAGGAGCTCGAGGCTATGGTAGAGGACGGCCGCATGGCCCTTCTGCCCAAGAAGGAGCAGGCTGTTCTGGGTAAGGAGCTCGCCAAGCTCCAGACCAACCTCGGTGGCGCCCGCGACATGAAGGGCCTTCCCGCTGCCCTGTTCGTCATCGACACCAAGCGCGAGGAGAACGCCATCAAGGAGGCCCAGCGCCTGAACATCCCGGTTGTCGCCCTCATCGACACCAACTCTGATCCCGACGAGGTCGATTTCGGCGTCCCCTGCAACGATGACGCTATTTCCGCCGTCTCCCTCATGTGCGAGCTCTTCGCCGACGCCTGCCTCGCCGGCTCCGGCAAGGAGCAGATCTCCGAGGCTGAGATGGCCGCTGCCCCCGAGGCCGCTGCCGACGCCGAGTAACGTCCGTTTACGTTCGTTCAACGCTCTTTGAAAGGAGCCATCATGGCCCAGATTACCGCCGCTATGGTCAAGCAGCTTCGCGAGATGACCGACTCTCCTATGATGGAGTGCAAGAAGGCCCTCGTCGAGGCCGACGGCGATATGGACGCCGCTGTCGACGTTCTTCGTAAGAACGGTCTTGCCAAGGCTGCCAAGAAGGCTGGCCGCGAGACCAACGAGGGCGCCGTCGCCGCTTTCATCTCCGAGGACGGCAAGACCGGCGCTCTCGTCGAGCTCTCCTGCGAGACCGACTTCGTGGCTTCCAACCCCAAGTTCACCGGTTTCGCCGCTGAGCTCGCCAAGGTTGTCGCCGAGGTCAAGCCCGCCGACGCCGAGGCCCTCATGGCCGCCCCGATGAACGGCGACACCGTCGAGGGCGAGCTCACCGAGCTCATCCACGTTATGGGCGAGAACATGAAGATCGCCCGCTTCAACCTTCGTACCGTCGAGGCCGGTGCCCTTTCTTCCTACATCCACATGGGTGGCAAGATCGGCGTTATGGTCGAGTTCTCCTTCGAGAAGCCCGAGACCTTCGCGTCCGACGACTTCAAGACCTTCTCCCATGACGTCGCCATGCAGGTTGCGGCTACCAGCCCCATCTGCGCTCGTCGTGAGGACGTTCCGGCCGACGTTGTCGAGCACGAGAAGTCCATCTACATGGCTCAGGCTGCCGAGTCCGGTAAGCCCGAGGCCATTCAGGAGAAGATGGCCATCGGCCGCCTTGAGAAGTTCTTCAAGGCTTCCGTCCTCAACGAGCAGGAGTTCATCAAGGATTCCAGCGTGACCGTCAACGGTCTTGCCGAGCAGGTGTCCAAGGCTTGCGGCGATACCGTTAAGGTTATGGCTTTCGATCGCCTTGAGCGCGGCGAGTCCGATAACTAAGGTTATTTCGGTTTCCTGATATGAAAGCGGGCTGTGGGATTACCTACAGCCTGCTTTTTTATGGCTTGTTTCGTTTTCGCTGCTAGAATAAATAAGAATGATGACCAAAGGAGGAATTTTGTCTGATTATCGCTACAAGCGCGTGCTGTTGAAACTTTCCGGTGAAGCGCTCATGGGTGAGAACGGATACGGTATCGATCCGTCGGTTACCGAGAACCTCGCGCGCCAGATCAAGGCCATTCACGAGGACGGCATCGAGGTCGGCATCGTTGTGGGCGGCGGTAACATCTTCCGCGGTCTTGCTGGCTCGGCTAAGGGTATGGATCGTGCCCAGGCTGACTACATGGGCATGCTCGCCACCGTCATGAACGCGTTGGCGCTTCAGGATGCATTCGAGCACGAGGAGTGCCCCTGCCGCGTTATGAGCGCCATTCAGATGAACGAGGTTTGCGAGCCCTATATTCGTCGTCGTGCGATGCACCATCTCGAGAAGGGCTACATCGTCATCTTTGCTGCGGGATCCGGCAATCCGTATTTTACGACCGATACCGCGGCCGCGCTGCGCGCCTGCGAGATCGATGCCGACTGCCTCCTCAAGGCCACGAAGGTCGACGGTGTCTACGATAAGGATCCTGTTTCTAACGAAGATGCCGTTCGTTTTGATACCATTAGCTATCATGAGGTTCTGGTTCGCGGCCTGCAGGTTATGGATTCCACTGCCACCGCGCTGTGCCAGGATAATCGTATGCCTATCATCGTCCTTAACATCGAGGGCGAGAACAACATCAAGCGTGCTCTTTGCGGAGAGCCGGTTGGCACCGTCGTAGTTCAGGAGGACTAACATGGCCACCATCAACGATCACATGGATAAGACCCTCGAGAGCCTCAAGCATAATTTCTCGAAGGTTCGCACCGGCCGTGCGAATGCTAACGTGCTGGCGGATATCACCGTCGATTACTACGGTGTCGCCACGCCCGTAAGCCAGGTTGCCGCCGTCAAGACGCCCGAAGCCCATATGCTTCTGATCGAGCCCTGGGATAAGGCGCTCGTCAATGCGATCGTCAAAGCCATTTCCGCTTCCGATCTTGGTATCACGCCGAATACCGACGGCACGGTCATCCGCTTGCCGTTCCCCGCTCCCACGGAGGAGCGTCGTCGCGAGCTTGTTAAGGATTGCCGCGACCTTGCCGAGCAGGCCCGCATCGCCGTACGCAACGTTCGCCGTGATTTCAACAACAAGCTCGATCGCGATGAGGAGCTCACGGAGGATGAGGTTCGTCGCGAGCAGGCTAAGATTCAGAAATGCACCGATGAGTACATCGCCAAGGTCGACGCTATGCTTAAGGCAAAGGAATCAGAAGTGATGGAGATCTAGGGTTCCCTGCCTTGGGTCTTTTGTCTCGCGCTGTGTCATTCGACATGCAAACCGGGCAGCCCGCATGTTCCCTTTTTAGGAGCATGCGGGCTTTCTTATGAGTTCGTTCGGCGGGGCATTGCCGGATCCCCGGTACGTATGGTTGCTTTCATATGCTGCTTATGCTGCGACTTTTATGAAATGGGACCTTGCGTTGCCTTGCCCCATCGGTCTCTTTATTATTGATAGATATGCGTTCTCGCACCCGCGTCTGCGCTGAGCCGTACACACGCCCGCATGTGCGGGCTCGCTATAGTCTGGAGTACCAACGTGCGCTACGACCCCGATAAGCTCGTCGAGCATTTCAGCAATCCTCCACAGGACATATCTTTGACCGATATCGATCTTGACCGAATTCCGCGCCACATCTCCTGCATCATGGATGGCAACGGCCGCTGGGCTACCTCGCGCGGGCTTTCCCGTACGGAAGGTCATAAGCAGGGTATCGTTGCGCTTCGCGATGTCATTACCACCGCGGTCCGTCTGGGTGTAGATGTCTTGTCTGCCTACGCCTTTTCTACGGAGAACTGGGGGAGGCCCCAACACGAGGTCAATGTCCTCATGCATCTCTTTGCGAAGACTTTTATCGATGAGCTGCCGCTGTTGAAGCGCGAGAACGTTCGCGTTGTTTTTCTGGGCGATATCTCCGCATTGCCCCAAAAGACGCGTGATGTTTTCGAATATGGCCTGAAGGAATGCGAGCATCACACGGGAATGGTTCTTGCCCTTGCCGTGAACTACGGCGCGCGCGCAGAGCTCGCCCGGGCTGCTCGTACGATTGCCGAGCAGGTGTCCGCCGGCTCTCTTGCAGTTGGGGATATCGACGAGAACTCGGTTGCCGACCATTTGTACACCGCTGGCCTGCCCGACCCAGAGCTTGTTATCCGTACATCTGGCGAGATGCGCGTTTCCAACTATCTGCTTTGGCAAATCGCGTATTCGGAGTTCTATATCACCGAATTGTACTGGCCTGATTTCGATAAATGGGGAATGCTGCGCGCGATCGCAGCCTTCCAGCACCGCGACCGTCGATTTGGCGGCTTGAGCGCCGAATAGCGCTCGTGTTAGCAAGAGAGGAGCATGTACGGTGGAAGATCAAAAGCAGCGTCAACGGGCCCAGGAGCCTGTAGCTGCCGGTCCTCGTGCCGAGCGAAAGCCCTTTGACGTGAAGGGTTTCCTTGTCCGCTCGGGCTTTGGCATTATGTATGCGGCATTGTTTATAGCTTGTTTGGTGCTCGGCGTCATTCCGACAGCTGTATTCGTTGCCGTCATGAGCTGGTTTTGTTGCTATGAGTTTTACCGTATGGCGCGTCTAGACGGCAAGGTGCCGAACGAGTTCATTGGCCTTTCTGCTGCCGTGCTCTTTCCACTGTCTGCGCTAGGGGCATCGGTGCTTCTCACGGCGCTGCTCTTTATCCTGGTTCTCGCGGTTGGTCTGTGGTATCTCTATTCGCCGCGCACGCGTATCTCAGATGTCGCCGTCACCATCTTCGGCCCGCTCTATACGGGGTTCATGCTGTCTGCAATCGTTCTTACGCGCGGCTCTATCCCAGGGTTTGCCGGCGCCCTGCTTTCCGTGGGCGTTTGCGCTTCGCTATGGGTGAGCGACTCGCTCGCATATATGGTCGGCAGCCGCTTCGGTAAACATAAGATGGCCCCTAAGATCTCTCCCAACAAGACTTGGGAGGGCTTTTGCGGAAGCATAGCGGGCTCCCTTGTTATCTGGCTGATTCTGTATGCAACCGGCTGGTATAGCCTGTCGCTTCCCGTAGCGGTGCTCGCCGGTGTCGGCGTGGCCGTTTTGGGCGTTTTCGGCGATCTGATCGAGTCTCGAATCAAGCGCGGCGTAGGCGTCAAGGATTCCGGCAACCTGATTCCGGGACACGGCGGCATGCTCGATCGTTCCGACTCCCTTATCTTCGGTTGCATCACGGCTCACCTCATCTTGGTACTAGGAGGCGTTCTATGAGTGAATGCAGGCGCCGCGTGGCGGTTTTGGGTTGCACGGGATCCATCGGCGTTCAGACCCTCGATGTTTGTCGCCAGCATTCCGACCGTCTCGAGGTCGTCGCGCTTTCGGCCCATCGAAGCATCACCGGCCTCTTGTCCGCTGCTCGCGAGTTCAACGTTTCCGCTGTCGCGCTGACCGATGCGTCGTTATCCGCCGACCCTCGTTTGTCCGAGCTTCCCGATCCGCATCGCTGCGGATTCGGCATGCGCGCGGCGATCGATATGTGCCTTTCCGATGAGGTGGACGTCGTGGTCGTTGCCATCGTTGGCGCGGCCGGTCTCCATGCGACCTATGAGCTCATGGCTGCTGGTAAAACCATTGCGCTTGCCAACAAGGAGTCGCTCGTGGTCGGCGGCGATCTTATCATGCCGCTCGCCAGGCCCGGTCAGCTGCTGCCCGTCGATTCTGAGCATTCGGCAATCTTCCAGTGCTATCTGGGCGAGGATATGCGCTCGACGCATAAGATCTGGTTAACCTGTTCCGGCGGCCCTTTCTTTGGCTGCAGCCGCGAGGAGCTTGAGCGGGTTACCGTTGCGGACGCACTGGCCCATCCCACGTGGAATATGGGTTCCAAGATCACGATCGATTCGGCTACGTTGATGAACAAGGGCCTTGAGCGTATCGAGGCCATGCATCTATTCGATATAGAGCTCGATCGCATCGAGGTGCTCATTCAGCGCCAGTCGAAGATTCATTCGATGGTCGAGTTTGCCGATGGCTCGGTTATGGCGCATCTCGGAGCATCCGATATGCGCATACCCATTCAGCTTGCACTTTCGTATCCGGATCGCTGGGAATCGCCCGCTCCGCGCGTCGATTTCCGGACGTTGGGCTCACTTGATTTCGACGCCCCGGACACCGAGGCGTTCCGCTGCCTGGCCTTGGCGGAACGGGCGGGAATGACGGGCGGAACCCTGCCGTGCGTCCTCAATGCGGCGAACGAGGTGGCTGTCGACGCGTTCCTGCATGAGCGCTGCTCGTTCACCGACATCCCTCGCATCGTCGAGGGCTGTCTCGATGCACACGACGTCCAGCCCGTCTCCTCGCTCGAGCAGCTCGACGAGGTCGATGCATGGGCGCGGATCACGTCGGAACGCTTCGTAACATCTCTTTCACGATAGAAACGAGCTTATATGGATGCCATCTTTGGTTTCATCACCCCGCTCTTCTGGGGTGTTTTGCTGTTGTCGCTTCTGGTGTTCGTGCATGAGGGCGGCCATTTCCTTGCTGCGCGTGCGTGCGGCGTTCGCGTTACCGAGTTCTTCTTGGGACTGCCGTTTCGCTATAACATCAGCCATACGTCCAAGCGCATCGGTACGAAATTCGGCGTAACGCCGCTGCTTCTCGGCGGCTATGCGGCCATCTGCGGCATGGATCCCGAGCAAGCGCCCCATGCCGCGCGCGTGCTTTCGCGCGTGCACGAAGCCGGGGCCATCTCCGTTGACGAGCTTGCCGAGCAGCTCGAGATCACCCCCGATGAGGCCCTTGAGGCATGCGTGTTTCTCATGGGCTGGGGGTCCGTCCTGCCGGTGTACGATGCTTCGAAGGGTGAGGGGCCGACTTCAAAATACTATCCTTCGCGCTATATGGCACCTGCCCGCGATGCCGCGGGCAACACCGTGTTCGATGGTCGGGTGTTCGACCGTGCCGGCGCCACCGGCGATGGCGAACCGTGGACGCCTCCTATGGGCGCCGAGCGCTTTTTCGAGCTCGAGCGCTCCCATACGTATGTGGGCAAGGGTTTCTTCAAGCGCGCGTTCATGCTTCTCGCCGGAATCCTCGTTAACCTCGTTACCGGCGTGACGCTGTTTGTCATCGCTTATTCCGCCATAGGCTACAACGCACCCATCGACGTCAACATCGTCGGTTCGATTACCGAGGGTTCACCGGCGGCGGCCGCTCATATCCAGGAGGGAGACCGCATCCTTGCTGTCGACGGCACGGCTGTGGACAGCTGGTCCGAGCTTCTCGCCGCGCTTGGAAATCGCGATGCCGGCGCTACGGTCGCCCTCGAGGTGTGGTCGCCCTCCCAGGAGGAATCGGCCGAGCAGCGTCTTGGGCCCGTCGACCGCACCTATCTCGAAGCGCATGGTTCTACGCACACGGTTGAGGCGAAGCTGGATGAAGATGGTCTGTTGGGTATCGGGGTGCTCTACCACACGATGCGCGTGAGCCCTATGGTTGCAGCTCGCATGTCGGTCGACTATCTCGTCCAGACCGCCCAGGGCGTGGCCAAGCTGCTTATGCCGCAGCACACCAAGGAGGTTTTGGATAGCTCGACCTCCGTCGTCGGTATCTCCGTTCTGTCTGCACAGGCCGCCGAGCAGGGTGCCGCCTCCTTCATGAGCTTTGCGGCGCTCATCTCCTTCTCGCTGGGCTTCATGAACCTGCTGCCTATCCCGCCGCTCGACGGTGGCAAGCTTTTGATCGAGGTCATCCAAGCCGTTCGGGGGAAGGAGCTTTCCGTGAAGGCCCAGACAATCGTGTCGTACGTCGGCATCGCCTTCTTCGCGTTCTTGTTCCTGTATATGCTTCGCGCGGATATCCTGCGCTTGCTGCACTAGGAGGCTTGTCATGTCCTATCAGCCTTGCGCGCGGGAGTTGACCCGTCCAGCCCATGTGGGATCCGTGATAATCGGCGGGGGAGCTCCCGTGGCCGTTCAGTCGATGACGTGCACGCCCACGGTCGATGCGGCGCGTACGATCGAGCAGGTTCGCGCCCTTGCCGATGCGGGCTGCGACTTGGTGCGCGTCTCCGTTCCCAACGCCGATGCCGTTGCATCGTTCGGCGAGGTGTGCGCGGAAAGCCCCGTGCCCATCGTGGCCGACATTCATTTCGACTACCGTCTGGCTATCGCTGCCGTCGAGGCCGGCGCCTCGAAGCTCCGTATCAACCCCGGCAACATCGGATCATGGGATCGCGTCGACGCCGTGATCGACGCGGCGGGGGAGTGCGGCGCCGCCATCCGCATCGGCGTCAACGCGGGTTCGCTCGATCCCGCTATCGCGCAACGTGAGGATCTTTCCCAGGTCGACAAGCTGGTCGCATCCTCGATGCAGTTCGTAGAGCACTTCGAAGCGCGCGGCTTCACGAATATCGTGCTGTCCGCCAAGGCCCATAGCGTCGCGACCACGCTTGAGACGAATCGCCGGCTTTCAGCCGAGCTCCCGCAGGTACCGCTTCATCTTGGCGTTACCGAGGCCGGCGGCATCCAGCAGGGTACGATCAAGAGCGCGATCGCATTGGGCTCGCTGCTTGCCGAGGGCATCGGCGACACCATGCGCGTTTCGCTCACCGCCGACCCGCTGGAGGAGGTGCCCGTTGCCTGGGGCATTCTCTCGGCTCTTGAGTTGCGCCGCCGTGGTCCCGAGATCGTCTCCTGTCCTACGTGCGCGCGCTGCCAGGTCGACTTGATCGGCATCGCCGACGAGGTCACCCGACGGCTCGCCTCGTGCACCAAGCCCGTTACCGTGGCCGTGATGGGTTGTGTGGTGAACGGCCCTGGTGAAGCATCCGACGCCGATGTGGGCGTTGCCTGCGGGCGCGGCTCGGCCCTGCTGTTCCGCCATGGCGAAGTCATTCGCAAGGTCGCCGAAGACGAGATAGCCGACGCCTTACTCGATGAGATCGACCGCCTGTGACCCTCGGCGCGCTCCGTTCCGTCCGTGCCGTTTACACGCATGATTTGCGCTATGATTGCTACTGTTTGTGACGTTTGATACAAGGAGTTTTACCGTGACTACCAACCGCACCAGGGCTATGAAGATGTCGGCGCTCTATGCGCCCACGTTGAAGGAGGATCCCGCAGAGGCCGAGCTTGCCAGCCATCGACTGCTCCTCCGCGCCGGTATGATCCGCAAGCAGGCTGCCGGCCTCTATAGTTATCTGCCGCTTGCATGGCGCTCCCTGAAGAAGATCGAGGATATCGTCCGCGATGAGATGGATGCAGCCGGCGCCCAGGAGCTCCTCATGCCCATGGTGGTCGATGGCGGCCTGTGGCACGAGAGCGGCCGCTGGAACGCATACGGCCCCGAGCTCATGCGCATGAAGGATCGCCATGATCGCGAGTTCGTGCTCGGTCCCACGCACGAGGAGACTATCACGGACCTCGTCAAGAACGAGCTGCGTTCCTACAAGCAGCTGCCCGTTAACCTATATCAGATCCAGGATAAATTCCGCGACGAGATGCGTCCGCGCTTCGGCCTGATGCGCGGTCGCGAGTTCATCATGAAGGACGGTTACTCCTTTTCCGCGACGCAGGAAAGCCTGCAGGAAATCTATGATGAGATGAAAGACGCCTATGCGCGCATCTGCGAGCGCTGCGGCCTGAAGGCGCTGCCCGTCGTGGCTGATTCCGGCCAGATCGGCGGCGATACCTCCGTGGAGTTCATGGCGCTTGCCGATGCGGGCGAGGCCAGCCTGGTGTACTGCGACGCCTGCGGCTTTGCCGCGGACGACGAGGCCGCGTCCACCACGATCGCCGTTACCGAGGGGCCGGGAGACGGTACCCTCCAGAAGGTTCACACTCCTGGCTTGGGCTCCATCGAGGCCGTTGCTGATTTCTTCGGCTTCCCTCAGAACGGCACCCGCAAGTCGCTCGCGCTTGTCGCCGAAGACGGCACCAGGGTCGTTGCCATCGTTCCCGGCGATCACGAGCTCAACGAATGCAAAGCCGAGAAGCTCTTCGGCGAGTTCCACATGATGAGCGAGGAAGAGCTTCAGGAAGCCGGTCTCTTCAAGGGCTTCATCGGGCCGGTCAATCTGCCCGAGGGCATTCGCCTCGTCGTCGACGAGTCTCTGCGTGAGTCGCGCAGCTGGACGTGCGGCGCCAACGAGGTCGATTACCATTTCACTGGCGCTTGCCCCGAGCGTGATTTCTCCGTCGATGAGTGGGCCGATCTCGTGACCGTTCACGAGGGCGATGTCTGCCCGCACTGCGGCGAGCCCCTGAAGGGCGCGCGCGGTATCGAGGTGTCGCAGGTTTTCCAGCTCGGTACCAAGTACTCCGAGGCCATGGGCGCTACCTTTGCCGACGAGAACGGCGAGGAGAAGCCGTTCATCATGGGTTGCTACGGCGTCGGTGTATCCCGCACGCTTGCCGCCGTGGTCGAGCAGCATAATGATGAGCACGGCATCATCTGGCCTGTTTCCATCGCGCCGTACGAGGTGTCCATCATTCCGCTCGATCCGAAGATGGACGAGTGCGCGGCGGCATGCGGCGCCATCGCCGACGCTCTCTGCGAGGCAGGTATCGAGGTTGTTATCGACGATCGCGACGAGCGTCCCGGTGTGAAGTTCGCGGACAACGATCTTATGGGCTTCCCGTATCAGGTTGTGATCGGTAAGCGCGGGTTGAAGAACGGCACCGTCGAACTCAAGGACCGTTCTACGGGCGATCGCGTCGATGTCGCTCTCGACGAGGTTGCGGCCAAGGTTGCGCAGCTCGTTGCCGAGCAGCGTCGCTAGGAGTATTCTCGACAGCTTGTTTTCTAGACGGCGTCCGTGCTGGCGGACGCCGTCTTTTTATTGTCTGCGAAAAAAAGTTCAAGGATTTACTTGCATGCTCGCCTGCAATCCCGTATAGTTTTTTTTTGTTGCAAGGGGGCGTAGCTCAGCTGGGAGAGCGCTTGACTGGCAGTCAAGAGGTCAGGGGTTCGATCCCCCTCGTCTCCAC
>NZ_JADNJJ010000154.1:0-3043 GCF_015554865.1 Collinsella sp. D33t1_170424_A12
CGACCATTGTCGCCCGACCCACGATAGAGCTACAAGGGGAGGGGCCCCAATGTTCAACTCATATCGTCTTTGCATGCCGGGTCAATCGCAGTCCCTATGGCGCATCCTGACTCAAATCGTTTGGATTCCCGCTCGGCTCCCAAGACCATCGCCATGTAATTCGCGCCTCTAGAACCCCCGCTTCAATCCGAGCCGTGAGCAATCCTGCAGTCAGTCGTGTTCGATCCGCGCGTCCATTTGACTGCTTAATGAGGGATCTGTTCGCCTCTTTTACCCTTAAAGCTGCTGCCGGGCTATTACAGAACAATAAGTCCTGATGGTGCATGGCAATTCAGCCTCGATCGGCATCCATTTTGTTGCTTGCCGTACAAATCCCAATACATGCAGTCAACTCCCTATAGCGAATCGACGTGATGGCTTTGGACTCATCTCATATGGTGCTTGTCGCTGCGGACTCGATAGGCTGCCGATCCCGCCGTCTTGGCATTTCGCGCGTGGGGCCCGGGAGTCGTGTGTCCTTGCACCCGATATAGCGTCTGCGCTCCCTGCCATCTCTGATCTTGGGAAGGTTCTATACGAGGTGCATCTTTCTCGTTTCTTGCTGCGTGCCGGATATCCCGATTCATCCATAAAGAAGGCCGGCGGCACCTACGTCTTCTTTCTAATGTGAGCGGCATATTCGAGACCAATTGCATGCATGGCACCCGTATTGCGGGATATCCTCTCGCCAAATCGGGAAGAGTGTATCCATTGAGGGTGCAGGGGGAGTCTTGATGGGGGGCATATGCGAAAAATCGTGATTTCACACTTCTCGGCGCTTCGGAAACTGTTGACGGACTTCAACCCGAGACATCGGTATTCGACAAAGAGCCGGGCTACGCTTGCGGGTGCGCTGTGTCCCAGTAGCGAGGATGCTAAGTTCCTTCTTGATGTTTTCGGTATTCGGGGTCCGCTGGACTGTCTGGTCGGCGAGCCTTCCAGACGTCGGCATGCCGCTGCCGTCAGGTGCCATCTGTGCGCCCACGATCTTCCAGCGGGCTCACTCATTCCCGTTGCGAGTCCGCTTGCGGACATGCAGCTGTATATTTGTTCCCCCGAGTTCACGTTTGTGCAGATAGCTGCATCGTCGTCGTGCGAGGACGCGATCTATTGCGGGATGGCCCTCTGTTCGGATTTTCGGCTTGAACCAGTTGCGCAGGGTGGCGTTGTGTTTCGCGAGGGCGGCGATAGTGCGTTGACGAAGCGCCCGAGGATCGAAGCGTTCCTCGATGGCGTCGGTCCTGTGCGCGGTTCGGAGAAGGCGCGTCGCGCGCTTCGTTATGTTGCGGATGACGCGCGCTCGCCGAGGGAATGCTCGCTTGGGATGCTCTTGAGCCTTCCGAGTCGAAACGGTGGTTTCGATCTGGGTCGGCTCTCGTTCAACCGAGCATTTGCAACGATCGATGGCATCGATCGCTATGGAAGAAGAAAGAGTAAACATCGAATACCAGACATCCTGCTGGAGGCGACATCGCGCTCGGGGGAGAGGCGCGTCGTTGCTGTGGATTACGACCCCTTCTCGACCCACGCCGGCGACCCCAAGATGTTGCTCGACATGCATCGCCGTAACGATTTGGCTACGGTGCGGGGTTTGCCGCATTTTGCGCTGACGAGTGCCGATGCGAATAACTTCGAGTATCTCTGCTCGTTGGCCGAGCAGATCCGGAAGGTGTTGGGCAGGCCGATGCGACCGGCTCTCAGGAAATCTGTTGATTCCCATGAAGGCCGGCGGATTCTTATGGAAGCCAGGTATCGGCGCTACGTTTTATGGCGTCACTTCGTGATTCCTCCGTTCGATGACGTCGTCGACGGCATCATCGGGGGAGATCGGTGGAGGGAGGATACGCCGTGACGCCGGCCATGCTGTAGGTGCGGGTTGCATCGATCTACGTCATTCTTCGCGAGACCATGCACCTTCATAAGACTGCTGGTAGAATAACGAACTAACTGTTTCGCAAACAAAGCCGTTTCAAGAGCAAGGAGCCAATCATGTGCGATTGCCACGAGCATAATCAGGACGCGCGCCCGGCGGGGGAGATACCCTTCTATGACGCGCAGGCTATCGAGACCAAGTGGATGAAGTCTTGGGAAGAGCAGAACCTCTTCGCCGTGGATACCGATTCCAGCAAGCCCAAGAAGTACGTTCTCGAGATGTTCCCGTATCCTTCGGGCGACCTGCACATGGGCCATGCGCGTAACTACACCATCGGCGACGCCATGGCGCGCCAGGCGCGTATGCGCGGCTACGACGTACTGCACCCCATCGGATTCGATGCTTTCGGCTTGCCCGCCGAGAACGCCGCCATCAAGCACAATACCCAAGCGGCCGCCTGGACGTACAAGAACATGGACCAGGCGCTTGCAACCATGAAGCGCATGGGCTTCTCCTACGATATGGACCGCCTGGTCAAGACCTGCAGCCCCGACTATTACCGTTGGGGCCAGTGGATCTTCGAGAAGCTGTGGGAGCGCGGGCTGGTCTATCGCAAGAAGAACCCCGTCAACTGGTGCCCCAAGTGCGAGACCGTTCTCGCCAACGAGCAGGTGACCGAGGGCCGTTGCTGGCGTTGCGACTCCGAGGTCGAGAAGCGCGACCTCGAGCAGTGGTACATCAAGATCACCGCGTACGCCCAGGAGCTGCTCGACGACCTGGATAAGCTCCCCGGCTGGCCGGAGCGCGTCAAGCAGATGCAGGCAAACTGGATCGGTCGCTCCGAGGGCGCCGAGGTCGACTTCACCCTGTGCGATGCAGACGGCGAGCCCATCTCCGGCGACGAGGGCAAGATCACCGTCTTTACCACGCGCGCGGACACGCTGTTCGGCAACACGTTCTTCCTGCTTGCTCCCGAGTACAAGGGTTTGATGGATCTGGTCGAGGGTACCGAGTACGAGGCCGGCGTGCGCGAGGTCGTCGAGGGCGCCAAGCATATCTCCGCTGTCGAGCGCGCCCAGGGCACGCTCGAGAAGCACGGTGCCTTCACGGGCCGCTACGTCATCAACCCCG
>NZ_JADNJJ010000155.1:0-20164 GCF_015554865.1 Collinsella sp. D33t1_170424_A12
CGACCATTGTCGCCCGACCCACGATAGAGCTACAAGGGGAGGGGCCCCAATGTTCAACTCATATCGTCTTTGCATGCGACGGTTATGGAGGGCGTCGGGACTCTTTCTTTTCTATAGACAAACGGTTATTCGGGCGCGGCTGCCCTGGGTATATGCGAGAATGCACTTAGTTTGGGATAGAACGGGGGTAGCGGTTTGGACAAGACGGATACGCAGAAGCGGATGCAGGAGGCGATTCGCCTCACGGCACCCGGCCAGCCGATTCGCACGGCGCTCGACATGATCATAGCGGGCCATATCGGCGCGCTCATATGCGTGGGCGATACCGAGCACGTGCTGGCGTCTGGCAACGACGGCTTCCCGTTGAGTATCTCGTTCACATCGAACCGCTTGTTCGAGCTGTGCAAGATGGATGGCGCCATCGTCGTGGACGAGGACCTCACCCAGATCCTGCGCGCGAACTTCCATCTCAACCCCGACCCGTCGCTCGCTACGAGCGAGACGGGCATGCGCCATCGTACCGCCGCGCGCATGAGCGTTCTCACCGATGCCATCGTGATCTCGGTCTCCGAGCGCCGCGGCGTGGTGAACGTGTACGTGAACGGGCGCTCTTACCAGCTGAAGCCCGTGGCGGAGATCATGAGCTCCGTAAACCAGCTGGTCGCGACGCTTCAGACCACGCGAACCTCGCTCGATCGCTCGCTGCTGCGCCTCACCGCCCTCGAGCTCGACGACTACGTCACGCTTGCCGATATCACCAGCATCTTCTCGAGCTTCGAGATCATGCAGCAGGCAAAGTCCGAGCTCGAGACCTGTATCGAGGAGCTGGGCGTTCAGGGCAAACTGGTGAGCATGCAGCTGGAGCAGCTCGCGGGCGACAACATGGACGACGAGTACAACCTGATGATTCGCGACTATGCGGCGGACTCCTCGCATGAGAACGCTGCCCGTATCCGCGAGCGCTTCGGCGAGATGCAGGCGCAGGACCTCACCAATCCCAAGCGCGTGGCCGAGGTGCTTGGCTACGACAACCTGGACGAGGATTCCGTGCTCACGCCGCTGGGCCTGCGTACGCTCTCGCGCGTGTCCGTCGTGCGCGACGGCGTGGCGGAGAAGATCGTGGACGAGTATGGTTCGCTGCAGGACCTCATGGACGATATCAACCGCGATCCGGAGCGTCTGGGCGATTTCGGCGTGAACAACCCGGCGATCCTTGCCGACTCCCTCTATCGCATGCAGGGCAAGCGTGGCGGAGGTGCGGCATAGTGGCGCAGATGGCGACCGTATGCGCCGTTGTGGTGTCGGGCGGCAGCGGCAGCCGATTCGGCAATCCCGGCGGCAAGCAGCTGGTGAGCGTTGCGGGGCGCCCCCTTATGACCTGGTCGATCATGGCGTTCGACCGCTCGGTCCTTGTGGGCCACATCGTCGTGGTGTGTCCTGCGGAGCGCCGGGACGAGATGCGCCGCCTCGCCATCGATCCTTTTGAGTTCGCTACCCCCATCACCTTCGCCGATGCGGGCGAGACGCGCCAGGACTCCACGCGCGCCGGCGTGGCAGCGGTGCCCGAGGGCTTCGAGTACGTGGCGATTCACGACGGCGCGCGGCCGCTGATCACGACCGAGGCCATCGATCGTGCGATTTGCGCACTTGAGGACGACCGCTCGCTCGACGGCGTCGTATGCGGGCAGCCCGCGATCGATACGCTTAAGATCGTTGACGGGTCGCGCATCGCTGAGACGCCGCCGCGCAGTCTGTATTGGGCGGCGCAGACGCCGCAGGTCTTCGGCGTCGATGCGGTGCGCCGCGCGCACGAGGCAGCGCTTGCTGAGGGCTTCGTAGGGACCGATGACTCGTCGTTGGTCGAGCGCGTGGGCGGTGTCGTTCGATGCGTGGAGAGCCCGCGCGACAACCTCAAGGTAACGGTGCCCGAGGACCTGCGTCCCGTGACGGCGATCCTGCTGGGCCGCATGAGCGACGCCGAGCGCGCTCAAGATACGGGCGTTTTACGGAGCCGGGGATAGGTTTCGAGGCTACCGTGCGTTTCCGACCCGGTATGTCGAATCCGATGGGTGCGCAGCCGCGTGCGTTCGGACGCCGCGCCGGGGGCCTTGTGCGAAACAGGGTATAGTCATAGGTTGCGAGGATGGGCCCCGGTTAGGTTGGGCGGCCCGTCGTCGCAGACAGTCTGTCGATGCACTTCTCGGGGAGGTCTCATGGCAACGAACCTGCGTATAGGGCATGGTTACGACGTCCATCGGCTGGTGGAGGGTCGGCGCTGCATCATCGGGGGCGTAGATATCCCGCATGATAAGGGGCTGCTCGGCCACAGCGATGCCGACGTGTTGGCCCATGCGCTTGCGGATGCCATCCTCGGCGCCTGCCGTGGCGGCGATATCGGCAAGCTTTTTCCCGATACCGACCCCGCGTTCGAGGGGGCGGACTCTCTGGTGCTGCTCGCCCGTGTGATGGAGCATGCGCGAGCCCTGGGCTACGAGTTCGTAGACGCCGACTGCACCTTGGCGTGCCAGGAACCCAAGATCACCCCGCACCGCGACGCCATGCGCGAGAATCTTGCGCGCGCGATCGGTTGTTCGGTTGAGAGCGTGGGCGTGAAGGCCACCACGACGGAGCGCCTCGGCTGGGAGGGCGAAGGCGAGGGCATAGGAGCCTGGGCCGTCTGCCTGCTGGAGCGATGTATCTGAAAGAACCGCCCGCGGCGGTTCGCTATTTCCCCCCTTTCCTTTCCGAGCGGATTCCCACGCCCGACGAGGCGGAAGTCCCCGCTTCTGCAAGGTTGTCCGCTCGTATAGACTGTCACGTATACGATTGCCAAGGTCGCTCGGGGGCGTTTCGTCCGCCGCGAGTTCCGCACGCAAAGCAGAGTCCAGCGGACTCTGCGTCTTGCGCAGGACTGTCCGAGCGCCGGACGAAACGCCCCCGAGCGGCCCAGGAGGAGTTGCTTATGAAGATCTACAACAGCGCCACCCATCAAAAAGAGGACTTCCACCCCATCGAGGAGGGTAAAGTCCGCGTGTACGTGTGCGGCCCCACCGTCTACGACAACATCCATATCGGCAACGCCCGCACCTTCATCAGCTTCGACGTGATCCGCCGCTGGCTCATCGCGAGCGGCTACGAGGTCACGTTCGCCCAGAACCTCACCGACGTGGACGACAAGATCATCAAGCGCGCCAACGAGCAGGGCCGCACCGCGGAGGATGTCGCCACCGAGTTCTCGGACAAGTTCATCGGCGTCATGCGCGCCGCCAACGTGCTCGACCCGGACGTCCGCCCGCGCGCTACCAAGGAGATCGGCTCCATGATCGGCATGATCAAGACGCTGGTCGACGGCGGCCACGCCTACGCGGCCGACAACGGCGACGTGTACTTCTCCGTGCGCAGCGATCCCTCTTACGGCGAGGTCTCCGGCCGCAACATCGACGACCTCATGGTGGGCGCCCGCATCGAGGAGAACGAGGACAAGCGCGATCCGCTGGACTTCGCCCTGTGGAAGGCCGCCAAGCCTGGCGAGCCTTCCTGGAAGAGCCCGTGGGGCGAGGGCCGTCCCGGCTGGCACACCGAGTGCGCCGCCATGGTGCACCGCTATCTGGGCACGCCCATCGACATCCACGGCGGCGGCTCCGACCTCGCCTTCCCGCATCACGAGAACGAGTGCGCCCAGGCCACCTGCGCCTGGCATGAGGGCTTCGCCAACACCTGGATGCACACGGGCATGCTGCTCGTCGACGGCGAGAAGATGAGCAAGAGCCTGGGCAACTTCTTCACCCTGGCCGAGGTGCTCGAGAAGCACTCCGCCGCGGCCTTGCGCCTGCTCATGCTGCAGACCCACTACCGCAGCCCGCTCGACTTCTCCTGGGAGCGCCTCGAGGGCGCCGAGAACTCGCTCGCGCGCATCGCCGGCACCTGCCGCAACCTCAAGTGGGCGGCCGACCACGCGGAGGGGGAGCCGAACGCCGAGCTCGCCGATGCGCTGACCGCCGCCATGGAAAAGGCCGCCGCCGACTACGAGGCCTGCATGGATGACGACTTCAACACCGCCGGCGCCGTGGCCGCCTACTTCCAGCTCGTGACCGAGGCCAACAAGTACCTCGAGCAGGCCGCCGGCGCGGTGGACGAGGACGCCGCGCGCGTCTGCGCCGCCGTCATCAGCGGCGCGCTCGCGCAGCTGGGCGTCGAACTCCCTGTGATCGAGGAGCCGCTGCCCGCCGAGCTCGCGGCCGTGGCCGCCGAGCTCGTGGGCTTCGAGGGCGATGACGTGGACGCGGCCGCCGAGGCCATCCTCTCCGCTCGCGCCGCCGCTCGTGCCGCGAAGGACTGGGGCACCGCCGACGCCATCCGCGACCGCCTGAAGGAGCTCGGCCTCGCCATCGAGGACACCGCCGCCGGCTCCCGCATCAAGCACCTCGCTTCCTAGAACGCCCCGTCTCAGATTAGGGACAGGCACTAAATTGAGGTTTCACGCCGCATCCGCCTTTGGCCGGGTGCGGCGTTGTTTAGAAAGAGCCATGTTGTGGAGGGCGGCAAACGGCGCTGCGGCGCCATGGTGCGCATGCGACAATAGGGCGGATTTGAGTAACGAAGAAGGGGGCCGAACGATGGCAGAGAAGAAACGGGTGCAGCGCCGAGACGGCGGTGCGGGCAAGGGCGGGCGAGCCGCCGACGCGCGCGCGAAGGGGCGTTCCCCGCGCGGTGAGCGCGGCGCCGCGTCCGCAGGCCGCCGCGGTCCCCAGCGGGCCGAACGTACGCCTCGCGACCTCCAGATGGCGCCGGCTTCCCGTCGCGATACCCGTCCCGCAGCCGCGGGCAACTACATCGAGGGCCGTCGCGCCGCGTTCGAAGCGCTCCGCACCGGCTTTCCCATCCGCCGCGCGCTGATCGCGGAGGGCGTGGAGCGCGAGCCCGCCATCCGCGACCTGCTGCTGGCGCTGGGCGAGGCGAACGTGAACGTCAAGAGCGTGCCGCGGGCCAAGCTCGACGAGATCTCGAGCCATGGTGCCCATCAGGGCATCGCGCTCGAGGTGGGCAAGTACCCTTACGCCGATCTCTCCGATATCATCGCGCGTGCCGGCGAGGGCCCCGCGCTGGTGCTCGTGCTCGACCACGTGACCGACGCCGGTAACTTCGGCGCCATCGTGCGTTCGGCCGAGGTCGTGGGTGCCGCGGGCGTTGTCATCGCCAACAAGCGCGCAGCCGAGGTGACCGTTGCCACGTACAAGACGTCGGCCGGTGCGGTCATGCATCTGCCCATCGCGCAGGTCCCCAACATCGCCCGCGCCCTCGATGACCTCAAGGAAGCCGGCTTCTGGGTCGGTGGTGCCTCCGAGCATGCCGAGGGTGTGTGCTGGGACGCTCCGTTCGAGGGCCGCGTGGCGCTCGTGATGGGGTCGGAGGGCGAGGGCATCTCGCGCCTCGTACTCGACAAGTGCGATTTCCTTACCAAGCTGCCGCAGCTGGGGCAGACGGAGAGCCTGAACGTCGCCCAGGCCGCCACGTCGCTGTGCTTCGAGTGGCTGCGCCGCAACTACGCGCAGCTCGCCGACGCTTCCATGCGGGCAGGGGAGTAGCGCCATGACGAAGAAGAACAGGGCGAAATCCAAGGCTAAGCGTTTCGGCGAGTCATCGGTGCGCGAGACGGTCTCGGCCTCCACATATGGCGTGGGTGCGTACGGCTCGGGTAACGCGCTCGGTGCGCCCACGGGCGTCCCACCGCGCGGGATGAACGCCTCGGGCAAGAAGGAGCTGCTCGTGGTGGATGGTTACAACATCATTCATGCCACGCCCAAATACGAGAAGCTCATCTTCGATCGCTCGGACGAACCATATTCGCATGATGTGTTCGATTCGGCCCGTATGGCGCTCATCGCCGATGTCGCCGCCTTTGCCCAGGGCAGCTACGAAGCCGTTGTTGTTTTCGACGGTGCCGGCAACGTGAACCCCGAGCGACCGAACCTGCCGGCCGCGGGCATCCGCATCGAGTTTTCGCCAACGGGCGTTCCAGCCGACACGGTGATCCAGCAGCTGTGCACCGAGGCCCGCGAAGAGGGTCGCGCCTGCTCGGTCGTGACGAGCGACGGCACCATTCAGGCAACCGTGATGGGTAAGGGCGTGACGCGCATCTCCGCGCGCATGCTGGTGGAGGAGATCGCGAGCATCGAGCACGATTTCGAGCGCATGCGCGAGGAGGAGCCTGCCATGAAGATGACGCTGGGAAGCCGGTTGTCGCCCGAGGCACGCGCCAAGCTTCAGGCCCTGCGCGGTCGATAGCGTGATGTCAATTACCACCTTGCCGCTGAGCGTATCTTTGAGTATTCTGAATACGCTTTGCGCGAAAGCCCGAAGCGCCAGCGTGGCTCAACGGTAGAGCAACTGATTTGTAATCAGTGGGTTGCGGGTTCGATTCCTGTCGCTGGCTCCAGTGAGTAAGAAACCCGGTCTCCCGAGCGGAGGCCGGGTTTTTTTGCCATAAAGGGACGTAAAGCAAGCCTGTTCTGGATGTGATCGGGGAAAAACACGCGCTTGAGCAATATTTCTATCAGTAAAAACGAAAACGAATGCAAAGCAAATGCTTTATCAGATTAAAACACTATAAGGTGTTTTCCGAACATATGGATACGCCCGGGCGCGTGTATAATAGAAATCTGGTTGACACGATACCCCGTCGCACCGTACTATTCTCTTGCTTGAAAACGACACGCCGAAAGGCAAGCCGATTTCAAGACGTTGAACGCAAGGGAGTTTGCCCGAGTGGTTAATGGGGACGGGCTGTAAACCCGTTGGCTCTGCCTACATAGGTTCGAATCCTATAGCTCCCACCCGTTCACGTGCCTGTATAGCTCAGTCGGTAGAGCACTTCGTTGGTAACGAAGAGGTCACCAGTTCAAGTCTGGTTGCAGGCTCCAGTCGGCGGTGTAGCTCAGCTGGTTAGAGCACACGGTTCATACCCGTGGCGTCACTGGTTCGAATCCAGTCACCGCTACCAGGTAATTCGAGTGGCTCTACCGGGAAATCGGGGGAGCCACTTAGGGTTAAGAAGGCATAGTCCCAAAGGGGGACGACCTTTAAGGAGGAGGGCTTCATGGCCAAGGAAAAGTTTGAGCGCACTAAGCCGCATGTTAACATCGGCACCATCGGTCACGTTGACCACGGCAAGACCACGCTGACGGCTGCCATCACCAAGGTTCTCTCCGAGACCGAGGGCTGCAAGGCTGACTTCACCGCGTTCGAGAACATCGACAAGGCTCCCGAGGAGCGCGAGCGTGGTATTACGATCTCCGTCTCCCACGTTGAGTACGAGACCCAGAACCGCCACTACGCTCATGTTGACTGCCCCGGCCACGCCGACTACGTCAAGAACATGATCTCCGGTGCTGCTCAGATGGACGGCGCTATCCTGGTTATCGCTGCTACCGACGGCCCCATGGCTCAGACCCGCGAGCACATCCTGCTCGCCCGTCAGGTCGGCGTTCCCTACATCGTCATCTTCCTGAACAAGTGCGACATGGTTGACGACGACGAGCTCATCGACCTCGTCGAGATGGAGACCCGTGAGCTCCTCTCCGAGTACGACTTCCCGGGCGACGACATCCCCGTCATCCGCGGCTCCGCTCTGGGCGCTCTCAACGGCGAGCAGAAGTGGGTCGACTCCGTCCGTGAGCTCATGGCTGCTGTCGACGAGTACATCCCGACGCCCGAGCGCGACAACGAGAAGCCCTTCCTCATGGCTGTTGAGGACACCATGACCATCTCCGGCCGTGGTACCGTTGCTACCGGTCGTGTCGAGCGCGGCGAGCTCCGCCTCAACGACCCCGTCGAGATCGTCGGCATCAAGGAGACCTCGAACTCCGTTGCTACCGGCATCGAGATGTTCCGCAAGTCCATGGACTTCTGCGAGGCTGGCGACAACGTCGGCATTCTGCTCCGTGGCGTGAAGCGCGAGGACATCGAGCGCGGCCAGGTTCTCTGCAAGCCCGGTTCGGTTACCCCGCACACCAAGTTCACCGGTGAGATCTACGTTCTGACCAAGGAGGAGGGCGGCCGTCACACCCCGTTCTTCGACGGTTATCGTCCGCAGTTCTACTTCCGTACCACTGACGTGACCGGCTCCGTCAAGCTCCCCGAGGGCACCGAGATGGCCATGCCTGGTGACCATGTCACCATCGAGGGCAACCTCATTCACCCGATCGCCATGGAGGAGGGCCTGCGCTTCGCTATCCGCGAGGGTGGCCACACCGTTGGTTCGGGCATCGTCAGCACCATCATTGAGTAGTAACTACTCGGTCTGATTGATCTTTTAGACCCGGCTCCTTTCGGGGTACCGGGTTTATTTATCTGTTGATGTCTGTCGAATTGTGTAGCGATTTTGCAGAACGGCCAAAATAGTACCGCCGAGCATTGACAGAAGAAGATGCCGGATGCTAGTATTAGCGACCGTGCCCTGTGATAAGGGCGGTATTTGGAGGTTCAGACTTTATGCGTACTCTCGTTACACTTGCCTGCACCGAGTGCAAGCGTCGCAATTACACGACCACCAAGAACAAGGCAAACATGCCTGATCGTATGGAGATCAAGAAGTATTGCCCTTGGTGCCGTAAGCACACTGTTCACAAAGAGACCCGCTAGTCTCTTGTATTTACGCCAGTAGTTCAATTGGTAGAGCATCGGTCTCCAAAACCGAGTGTTGAGGGTTCGAGTCCTTCCTGGCGTGCCAGTCTTTTATCCGTAAGCCTCCATTGGGGGCTTACGGTTTCTACTGTTATATAGGGTTTGTGCCGGAGGTAAGATCCATGGCCAACAAGAAGATTAAGAAGGACCAGTCGAGCAGCGAGCAGAATGCTGCCAACGCTTCTTCCAAGGTCGAGGCCAAGAAGGCAGTCGCCAAGAAGGACGCTGCTCCGGCTAAGAAGTCCTCGAAGTCCACTAAGAAGGAGAAGCCCGGCTTCTTCGCTCGTATCAAGGAGTACATGCGCTCGGTTAAGTCCGAGATGAAGCGCGTCGTGTGGCCGTCTAAGAAGGAGCTCGTTAACTACTCCCTTACGGTCTGCGTTTCCCTGATCGTCGTCGGCGTCGTTATCGCGCTGCTCGACGCGGTCATCGGCGAGGGCCTGGTGCTCTTCTCCGGTCTGAGGGGGTAGGACCATGTCCAAGCGCTGGTATGTAGTTCACACCTATTCGGGGTACGAGAACCGCGTTAAGTCCGATCTCGAGCATCGTATCGAGACCATGGGTATGCAGGACCGCATCTTTGATATCCAGATTCCCATGGAGCGCGTCACCGAGATCAAAGAGGGTGGCAAGCGCGAGACCAAGGACGAGAAGATCTTCCCTGGTTATGTTCTCGTTCGTATGGAGATGGATGACGACTCCTGGACGTGCGTTCGCAATACGCCCGGCGTCACCGGTTTCCTGGGTGGTAACGGCAAGCCCTCTCCGTTGTCTCGTGAAGAGTACAACAAGATGATGCGCAAGTCCGATAAGGGTAACAGCCCGAAGCGTACTGCGGTCAATCTCGAGGTGGGTACCTCCGTTCGCGTTACCTCTGGTCCCCTCGCCGATTTCGATGGCCAGGTTTCCGAGGTCAACGCCGAGCAGGGCAAGGTCAAAGTCGCTCTGCTCATCTTTGGTCGCGAGACTCCGGTCGAGCTTACGTTCGATCAGATCGAGATCATCGCCTAAGTTTGTCCGTTCGCGCATGCGTGCTTCTCTTGCGGACCGCTCATCTGCGAGAGTGCTTCTAGCGTGTACGCGCTGACGATATAGCAAGTTCATTCGTGTTCGGAAAGGAATGACAATGGCCGAGAAGAAGATTGCCACCGTCATTAAGCTTCAGATTCCCGCCGGTCAGGCTAACCCGGCTCCTCCGGTCGGCCCCGCCCTCGGTGCTGCCCAGGTCAACATCATGCAGTTCTGCCAGGCGTTCAACGCTGCCACGCAGGACAAGATGGGTGACATCATCCCCGTCGAGATCACCGTCTACGAGGATCGCACCTTCACCTTCATCTGCAAGACCCCGCCTGCGGCTCACCTGATCAAGAAGGAGCTCAAGCTCAAGGGCGGCTCTGCTGTTCCCCAGCGCGACAAGGTCGGCCAGCTCACCGATGAGCAGCTCACCAAGATCGCCGAGATCAAGATGCCCGACCTCAACGCCAACGACATCGAGGCCGCTAAGAAGATCGTCGCCGGTACCGCTCGTTCCATGGGTGTCACCATCGCCGAGTAGATCGATCGCATCTAACCTTTGGTTTTTGTTAACGCACGCTTGCGTGCACGATGTGGAAGGGCATAGCGCCCGTATGCACCACAGGAGGTAATACAATGGCTCAGCACCATGGTAAGAACTACCGCGCCGCTGCCGAGAAGGTAGACCGCACTCAGCTCTACACGCCGCTCCAGGCTGCCACGCTCGTTAAGGAGCTCGCAACCGCCAAGTTCGATGAGACCGTCGAGGCTCACTTCCGCCTGGGTATCGATACCCGCAAGGCCGACCAGAACATCCGCGGCTCCATCTCCCTGCCCCACGGCACCGGCAAGACCGTTCGTGTCGCCGTCTTCGCCGAGGGCGAGAAGGCTCGCGAGGCCGAAGAGGCCGGCGCCGACGTTATCGGCTCCGACGAGCTCGTCGCTGCCATCCAGGCTGGCGAGATCAACTTCGACGCTGCGATCGCTACCCCGAACATGATGGCCAAGGTTGGCCGCATCGGTAAGATCCTCGGTCCCCGTGGCCTTATGCCCAACCCCAAGCTCGGCACCGTCACCATGGACGTTGCCAAGATGGTTGGCGAGCTCAAGGCTGGTCGCGTTGAGTATCGTGCCGATCGCTACGGCATCTGCCACGTGCCCCTGGGCAAGGCTTCCTTCGAGGTCGAGAAGCTCGTTGAGAACTACGCAGCTCTCTACACCGAGATCCTGCGCGTGAAGCCGGCTTCCGCCAAGGGTCGTTACGTGAAGTCCATCTCCATCTCCTCCACGATGGGCCCTGGCGTCAAGGTCGACTCTGCTATTCAGCGTAACTTCCTCGCTGAGTAACCTCGAGTTCAACGCTCGATTCAACCCGGTCTCTTTTTGAGGCCGGGTTTTTCTTTTTTGCGGCGATTCAAATCCTATATCGGCTTGCACCATGGATGAATCAAGCGATGGCCTGCTGCACCGCAGACGCTGGCTAGCGCGGCGTTGAGGGTCGATGTCGATCTGGGTCCTACCCTGTACGGCGTGTCCACGGAATTGATGAGCGCCATATGGTGCTGGTCCGTACATCGGTGGCTGTGTGCACTCGTATGTCGTGGCGCTCGATTAACGATTCCTACGAGGGAGCAACTTGTCCCAGGCAATAGTAAGCAAGCTGTTGAACGGGCGCTCGAGTGCGCCCCAGCTGGTTACGTAGACGACGCTTGCGCTCAGGGTCAGTAGAATGATCGTGCCGGCAACAGGCTCATCGAGTATCGGCTGGTCGTAAAAGCCAGTCCGGAAGGTGAGCGCGGCGCGAATCAGCCGATGGAGTACATAGATTTGCAGCGTTCTGCGCCCCAGTACGGTTAGCTTGCCTGAGGTAGAGGGCGTGAGCTTAAGAATCGCAAGCGAGCATACCGCTGCGACAAGCATGGCGGTGATTCGGCTGGCAATACCAGCTACAAGCGTTCCTTCATAGGGATTGTCCCCATAGACCATGGGGATGAAGGCTTCATAGGCATGCGGATCGACGATGCGGGCGGCAATGATGAGGGATGCGAACGCAACGGCGGCCCAGCAAAACTTCCTGGTTCTTAGATGCTCCAACTGCGCGCGCGATGCGTAGTAGCCTAGTGCGAACCAGGGTGCAAACGCCAGCGTTCTTCCGAGGGCGAGGAATCCGCCTTCGAGCTCGATGCATCCGCTCAGCAGACTGAGTGCCAGCGTGATCGCCATTCCAAGGACGGGCCTGAGTTTTGCCAGCAGGGGAGTGGCGGAAGACCACCATGCCATGGCGATGAGGTACCAGGGCGCGGACGGAAATCGAAGCAGCGAGAGCGGCGTGACAGGCGTTCCGTTTACCAACAGCAGCGCGCCTTGAAACAAGAGGCCCAGCATTGCAAACGAGATGATGCGATTGATATTGAGGTGGCCGTCTCGATACGTGCTCTTGGCAAATAGGCCCGATATCAGTACGAACATGGGCATGTGGAAGAGATAGATCACATCGAAGCATGCGCTGAGCACGGGGTTGCTGTTGTGGACCGGGTGCACTATATGGCCACATACCACCAGGATGATCAGCAAGCCCTTGAGGTTGTCGAAGAGCGCTACGCGCTGTTGTGCGCGCGGGGCGTGTTCGCGAGCGGTGTCGGCCAAGAATCGCCTCCAGGTCGGTATCGGTTGAGGATCATCATGCGCGGCGCCGTTTGGTCCATCGCACGAGGAGCAATCCTATCAGGCTTTTGCAACTCGATCGCGCATCCATCTGCTTTTCACGCGTCTTCGAAGTAGATGATGTCGTGTGGCCGCGGGGGGGTGGTCGCGTACGCGAAGGCGGCTCCCTGCGACCTTGGCGGGAGCGAATAGCGCGGTAGCGCCGTCGCGCCGAATGAAGCGCGGGCAAGCGATCGCCTGGGGCGCGGAGCGCTCAGTCTGGTTGTGGCCGCTTGCCAAGTTTAACCCACCGTTTGCCAGCGCGAGCCATAGTACCTCAACACGCATAGTACTTGTGATACAGTGATACCGTGCAAGCAATCTTCAGAGGAGGTGAGCACGGTGGCATCACGAGATGCTGTAAGCGATTTGGTGCGGGGTAATATCGACGCCATCATTTTGCAGGTGCTTTCCGGTGGTGACAGCTATGGGTATGAGATTCTCAAAGAGGTATCAACGGCGAGCAAGGGGGCGTATGAGCTCAAGGAGCCATCGCTCTATACAAGTCTGAAGCGGCTCGAGAAGCAGGCGTGTATCGAGGGGTATTGGGGCGATGAAACGCAGGGGGCGCGTCGCAAGTATTACCGGATCACCGACGACGGTCGCCAGGAACTTCAGGAGGCTACGGCGCGCTGGATACATGTGCGCGAGATTATCGATCGGCTCTTACATGTGGATGGAGGGGAGCGATGAACGAGCTCCGTATGTATGTCGAGCACCTGTTCGAGGGCAGGGTGCTGTCGAGGGACGTTATCGAATTGAAAGAAGAAGTGTACGGCAACCTGGTTGCCCGTTATGAGGACTATCTGAACCAGGGCGTTGCGAGCGATGATGCGCTTGCGCGCACGAAGGCGAGCCTTACGAGCATCGAAGACGTGCTGGGGCATGCCACGGGTGACGATGTGCTAGTCGAAGGACCGCAGGCGGGAGGCCCTGTAGACCAAGGAGAGATTGCGGGCTTGGACCGCGTTGAAGGCGGTGGCGCTGCGTCGCAGACCGAGAGCCAGGATGGCGGTGCGGCGGTCGCGGAGACGGAAGCCGACGGGTACGGAGCGGTGGCCGAGCAGGCCCTTGAGACCCTATCCGCCTCGTCCTCTGTCGATGCGGGTTCGAGCGCACCGGTGCCTCCCGCGCAAGCGGCTGAGCAGATCGAGGACGTTGAGGGGGACCGGCATCGCGGCGTCGAGGGCTCGACGTTCATGAAGTGGTCGATTGCGGCCCTGGGCGTATTCGCGGCCTTCGTGTTGCTCGGGCTTGGATTGCGGTTGGTGACCGGCGCAGCGCGATTGGACGAGGCCCGCACCGATATCACGGCTTCCGTAGACGCCATCGAGGATGAGGGTGCAACGGCCCCGTCGCCGCAGGCAACGGCGAATCCGGGCCGGTCGAATGCGGACGATGCGATCGTGGTGGATGCAAACGGTGCGATTACCTTTGATGGCGCGCCGGCCGACGAGCTGGTGGCATCGGTTGTCAACGCGACGGCAGCGGATATCGAGGCGTACGCAGACACGGATCTGGCCGATGCCGCTGCGGTGGAGGCGTTGGTTCGTGCGCTGCCCCTGGCATCGTGGGCGCAGGACGTCGATGTTACGAAGGGCGTCGACGTGCTGTCCTTGGCGTATCGCTGCGTCCCCGATGCGTACGATGGGGATTCGGTCGATGTGGCGCTTGCATACAATGCTGCCGCGCTTCTATGCGCGATGCCCCGCGTCAACGAGGTGCGCGTGACCGTGACCGAGAGCGACGAGCCAAACGAGGAGAGCTGCTACGCGTTTACGCGCGACAAGGTGCAGGGAAGCTATGGCTGCATGCTTTCGCCGGATATGATGAGCGCCTCGGGCTGGCAGCAGCTCAAGGAGGGGCACCTGTACGGTCGCAAGTTTGCCGAGCACCTGGTCGAGGCGGCGGAACGATTGTAAGGCGCCGCGTACAACATGCGATAGGGGCCGTTGGCTCGAACCGCCTCCCATTTCTCGACCATCGGGAAATGGAAGGCGTTTTTGTACCCGATGCCTTGGGAGCGGACTTCGGTGGGGTGTGCGCCGAACAGCGACGAGACGCCTCGACACGTGAAGACGCGAGATGCGCAACGTTCGCGCGATTGATAGGGGATAAGCATCAAATCTCTTTAGTCCTGTACAGTAGCATTATCATTTGTTAATCTGTATACGCCTAACCCCCATGAGATAGGAATGGCGTGGGAGGACGGCTGACTCTGCGAACGATTGTTACGGTTGATAACGGATGCGCTGTATGAAACACGGGCTCTTGTACAAATCAATAATCGGCACCTTGGTCCTTTCGATGGGCATGGGGTCTTTCCCCGCCTCGGTGGGGGCGTGGCGGCTGTCGCGCCAGCTCGACGATGTGTACCAGGCGTCTGTCGCATCGTCGCTCCAGCACGAGAGCAGCTTGCAGGCAGAGGAGCCCGATAAGGGATCTGATTCATCGGAGGAGGGCCTGGCGGCCGCTTCCGCCGGGGTGCCCGCCCCGTATGAGCAGGCTGCCGATCCGGTGGATCCGGTGGACATGGGCGTCTATGCGAATCAAGGGGATGCGCAGCCCGTGATGGCGCGCACGACGCTGGGCGATTCGGCGGCGACGGGGGACACGGCGGTGGACGGCGCTGATGCCGCGTGCGCGCAGGAGCTGAGCGAGGCATCCGAGGAGTCCGCCGCCGAGGGGGCGGCGAGCCTTCCCGGCGCCACGGTCGTTCGGGAAGCAGGCGGCGCCCACGGCGAGATCGTCGTTGCCGACCGCGCTGTGGTCGATGCGCTGGGCGGCCGCGATTTCGCGGGCCAGGTCGTGAAGGAGATCGGCGGCAAGAAGTACATCCTCATCGGCAACGAGCAGCAGCTGTGCGCTATCGGGTCCGGCAAGAGGGCGTACACGGCCGTGTATCAAGCGATTTATGTAGCTTTTAAGGGCTGGGAGGTCGACAAAGATAAAGATGGCAATCCCATCATGCTCTATGGTGGCGACGCCGATCTCCTCGCTTCGCAAAATGGCAAGAAGGACTATATCCTCGGCGAAATCGATAAAGCCGATGGCGGCGCGCTCGAGACCGTTGGCCGCTGCGGCGTCAACCAGAACACGGGCGAGATCGACCCGAACATGGATATCGAGGACAGCGGTGCGAGCTACGACGCCGATGCCAACTACATCATCTTCCGCGATATCGATCTGGCGGGCGCGGCGTGGAAGCCCCTGATGTTCTCCGGCACCATGCTGGGCGCCACTGCGGAGGCCCCGCAGGTCGTAGGTAGTTTGTGGCAGCGATTCGACACGTCGCTCCCGGGTGTGCCCGCGGTCTCCCCGGTGGGACGTCCTGTCATCAGCAACGTCGAGATCGTTCAGAAGGGCGAGCTTAGCATCGCCGAGCAGTCGGGCGTCGGCTTCTTCGGCACCATTTCGAGCAACTATCATAACGAGAGCATATTCGAGCGCCCCGATCGCACGACGGTGCGCAATATCGTGCTCGACGGAGTGAAGGTGGATAACGGGTTCACGGGCGTCCATGTGGACGAGACGCTGGTGAGCGCGTTGGTGGGCGCCTTGGGCAAGCTGCTCGGCGGCCTGCTCGATATCATCCTCGGCCCCATTCTGGCATTGCTGGGCCTTCCGAATCTGGGCAAGCTCGTGTCCAACCTGCTGGATATCCGTGCGGCGGATCCGACGTCCCTGGCGACCGGTGCGTTCGCGGGCCGCGTGGTGGGCGATGTCGAGGTCGCGGACTGCGAGGCGCGCAACGTTTCGATAGCGAGCATCAACGGGTATGTCGGCGGCTTCGTGGGCTATGTGCAGGGCGAAACGATATATGGCGCGATTTCGGGCCTGCTGAACGGCTTGGTGAAGCTGCTTTCCGGAATCCTCAACATCGTTCCCGGCGTCGGTTTGGGCGATGTGATCACGCTGCTGCTCGATAGCAACATCATCGATGCTAAATCGTTGATTCCGGTCGACTATCTCAATCCCGTGCTCGCGGGCTGCGCCGTGCGCGATTTCACGCGGGGCGAGACGATCGGCGCGACCGATAAGGACTATGCCGGAGGTTTCGCGGGTTCCCTGACGGGCGGTATCGCCCAGGGCTGCGCGGTCTCAAGCGCCAATCCCTATACGGTGAGGGGGCGCCTGTATGTTGGCGGCTTCGCCGGCCTTATGCGCAACGACATCATGAAGGGCGCGCTTAAAGAGGTCGGCATCGAGCTGGTGCGCGTGGCCCAGCCCCAGAGCGCGACGTTTGGCTGCGAGCTTTCGGTCGATGTGACCGTCGAGGCGGCGAGCTACGCCGGTGGCTTCGCGGGCGCGATGGCGAACAGCTACGCGGTCGATACGACGATGGCGGGCGCCATGGCGGTGCGCGCCACGGGGCATGAAGAGAATAAGAACAACGTCCGCTCGATCAAGGCGCTTGCGGGCGGCTTTACCGGAATCGCATCCGTGGGCTGGGCGACGGACCTGGGTGCTGCCGAGGACCGAAACGGCGACTTGCTGGCGGGTGTGAACGGCCTTCTGACCGGATTGCTCACCGGCGATTCCGAAGCGCGTCAGAACCTCCTGTCCCTCGTGGGCGTGGAGGAGTCCCAGATTCTCGGCGCGTCGATGACGGGTGCATATACGGTGGAGTCCGCCAACGATTATGCGGGCGGCCTGGTCGGTCGCGGCCACGGCGCGGTAATCGCGGCGTCCGATGAGGCGCACCTGAAGGATATTCGCCTGTGGCTCCATAAGACCGTTGCGTACCAGGTCACCAATAGCCCGGTCGTCCTCGAGGGCCTTCGCTCCGTGCGCGCCGAAAAGTCCTGCGCCGGCGGCATCGCGGGCGAGCTGGGCACCGCGTCCGTGGGCGGCATCATCAACAATACGGTCGGCGTGGGCGGATTCCTGCCGTTCAACGTGAGCTCGACTACGGTGGCGGGCGCGTCTGAGGGACTCGTCGTCTCCGCGGGCGAGTCGTGCGCCGCGGGCGGCATCGGCAAGGCGACGGGCGGCAAGATCGGCCGCGCGGACGACGCCTATCCTTCGGCGGCGGAGGCTCCGGCGACGAGCATCGTTAACATCACGAACGTCGAATCCGTTGCGGCAAAGAACAACGCTGCCGGCTTCGCGGGCGCCGTGGGGCCGGGCGAGCTGGCCTCTACGGGCGGCCTCGACCTGCTCGGTCTGGGCCTGCTCAAGGCCAACGGGCTGCTGGGCGTGGGCGCCGGCCTCGAGGTCAAGATGGATGGCGTCACGGTGGCGGGCGTGCAGCGGGGCATGGCTGTTGCCGCCACGGGTACGAACGGGGCGGGGGAGCGGCGCGATTACGCTGCGGCGGGCTTTATCGCCTCTGCCAACAGCGCCGAGGTCACCGACGGCCACGTCGTGAACCTTGCGTCCGTCTCGGCTGATACGCCCCATGGCGTGGCAGGCGGTTTCGTGGGCACGTCGCGTACGGGCGGCCTCGCCGAGGTGTCCGATGCGGATGCCATCGAGGGCATCCTCAAGGACGACAAGGGCCTCATCCAGATCGACAACCTCTTGAACGCCGTGGGTTACCTGGTGCCCAATTACACCAACGTCGATGTCTCGTTTATCAACGGCGGCTTCGTCAAGGCCGATATCGCCGGTGGCTTCGCGGGCGATTTCCAGAGCGGCGAGCTCGAGAACCCTACCGGTTCTCCTTGGGCGGTCTATAACGTTGGAAGCGTGCGGGGCGGCGCGTATGCCGGCGGCTTCGGCGGCAAGGTGACATCCGGCGCCCTCGCCGCGGCCGACGGCGGCGTGAGCATCCTGGGCGGCCTCGGTTCCCTCAATATCGGGCTAACCGGCTTGCTCGGCGTGCTGAACGCCTACGTCCCCACGATCGTGCGCGCCGGCGTGCGCTCCGACGGCACCACGGTCGAGCAGACCTCGGGTGCCGCCGCGCCCGATGCGAATAACCCCGGCTTCGTCGTCGAGGCGCCGCGCATGGATGCCCTCGACTCGCAATCCGGTTCCGCGGGCGGCTTCATCGGCTACGGCTCGGGCGTGCAGGTATCGTACTGCGACGTGACCCAGCTGCGACATACGGGCGTAACCGAGCCGAAGGACCTCGAGGGCACCGACGGCGCGTCATATTTCAACATGAAGAAGAGCTCCTATGCGGTGCGCGCGGCGCGCCATGCGGGCGGCTACATCGGCAAGATGGACATTGGCTCCGCAGCTTCGGTGGGCGACGGCTTGAACGTTCTCGGCAAGAACATCAAACTCACCGACATTGCCGGCGCGCTCTCGGTCGTGGTATCCACGATCGAGCACTCCGATGTGCTCGGCGGCGTGGGCGGTTTCGCCGTCCTGTCAAGCGAGACGAGCCTGCCGGCGGGCGACCTTGGAGACGGCTCGGCCGATCCGGGCAGCTCGAAGAATCCCGTGGGTTGCGCCGGCGGCTTCGCGGGCGAGGTCAAAGGCGGCCATATCCAGGATTCCAACTCCTATAACTTCTCCTATATCGTGGGCCAGGTGAAGGCGGGCGGCTACGCCGGCGGCATCGCGCCGGGCGATGTGGCGAGCGTCCTGGCGGGCAACACGTCGATTCTCAAAGGCTTGATCGGCACCAACGGCACGCTTGCCTCGTTGCTGCAGGATTTCGTGCCCACGGTTCGCAACAGCAAGACCACCTGCGTGCCCTGCGGCGGTGCCGTTCGCGCCCAGGCTCCATCGGATAAGCTGGCGCTGCGCGGTATGGCCGGCGGTTACGTGGGCCAAAACGAGGGCGGGCATATCTGGGGAAGCAACAACGCTCCCTGGAAGAAGGAGAACGACGGGTCGAACCATTACAGCGGCGAAAAGCGCGATGCGGCGGCGGAGCGTATCCGCAGCGTGTACGGCGCGGAGTTCGCCGGCGGATTCACCGGCTTGCTCGAGCCCGCGGATACGGCAAAGGGTGGCAATCTGAGCCTGCTGTTCGGATTGGTCGAGGTCAACAACCTCCTTGGTGCGCTCGAGGTTGCCTATCCCACGCAGGAGCATACCGAGGTCACGGGTCCGCTGCGCGGCATGGATTTCAACAGCTGGAATGAGTGGGCCAAGCACGTGGGATCCCAAGGTGGCTACGGGCCCCAGATCGGCGGGGCGGCCGACCAGGCGTTCCCGTCGCAGCAGGAGTTCGACAAGTTCATCGCTTCGTATATTTATGGCACTAACGTCGTAGCGGGGCGCGGGGAGGCGACGTCCGAGGCGAATGCGACCCGCGGCGGAATCGCCGGCGGCTACGTGGGCCTCATGCACGGCGGCGTGGTCACGCATGGCCAGGCGACCGATACCAAGCTCGTTCGCGCGCTGCGCGCGGCGGGCGGATTCGCCGGGTCCATGGAGACCGCGGACACCGCCGCCCTCGGTAGCGTGGACCTGCTCAACCTCATCAATCTCAATCTCGACAACCTGCTTTCTGCGCTCGACGTGCTGGTGCCGGTTGCGAAGAGCTCGAGCGTTACGGGGTATCGCCGGGCATGACGGTTCGCGCGACGGGAACGGATCCATCGCTGGAACAGGGTTATGCGGGCGGCTACGTGGGCTATGCGTCGGGCGCCCAGATCTGGGGCGACGCCACGTTCCCGGATGCCAACAAGGACGGGGACCGCTGGTCCGCGGGAGCCACGCATGCGGGCTCGGAGGCTACGGGCTGCAACGTGGCGAACCTGCGACGCGTGGCGGGCGGCAACTGCATCGGTGGCTACGCGGGCGTCATCACCGCTGCCGGCGTAGCCGACGTGAATACCAACAACGCGTCGAGCGGCTTGCT